>JBCCDM010000205.1:0-11192 GCA_039030795.1 Cyanobacteria bacterium P01_A01_bin.84 | reverse complement strand
CTTTCAGCTGCGGGTCAACCCAAATATGAAGTCTATTTAGACAACCTACTTCTTTCGCTGCAAGTTCAATATCGCGCCACTGGCGAGTAAAACATTCAGCCCACAATTTTTTAGTCATTACGCCTTCAACAAAGTCTAATCTTGCTGCTAGCATCCGCTTACCATTACTTCCACGAGCATTAATTGGTTCCCAAAATATAACTTCTGGGTTAAAATGCATCACTTTCTCAAGATGTTGTTTAAAGTCATCGAGTTGCATATGTGGAGGTGTCGGAGCAAGTGCAACATATAACCGAATATTATTATCAGCACCTTTTAATAATGCTTGATAGCGAGAAGTAGGAACCGGAGATGACGGTTCTATTTGTCTGCTTAGTTCATTGTTTAAATGCGGTAAACTCATTCCAACAATTACATTTTTATGACTAAGAATGTCTAAGTCTTCTAACCATAAGGGACTACGAGTTAAAATCCTAACTCGCTTTTTATGTTCCAATAAAATTTTTACTACTTTACGAGTTAAAGCCGCAGTTTCTTTATTTTGATAGGGGTCAGTACCGGAGCAAAGTAGTACAACTCCCTTACCTTCAGCAGTAGTTCGCCAAGCTTTTTTACGACTTAATATTTTTTCTAATTGTTCTGGTATTTCTTCTCGAATAAATAGATATTTTCCCCAATCCATTTGAGGATTACTTACTCCTTTATCCTGTAGCTCTTGTTGTTTAACGCGAATTGCTGGAGTTGAAGGTACATAACAAAACGTACAACCGTGTAAACAACCTGAAGCAATATTAATTACGTAATCGCACAACCCCTTTTTGTTAAGTTGACTTTCTTGAAGTGGATTAACTATGTTTTCAGTACCTTTAATTATTGACATAAAATATACCCACTTCAATACTACAAAAGTTAACCAAATACAAGAAACTATCAAACTATTTAAATTTAAACAAAAATAAATAACTTAACTGTTTTTTAATAAAAGTCTATCATTTCTTTAAGAATAGTACAAGCGTTTTTATGTATAATTTTCGACATTAACCAGGAAAACAATTAAAAAAGTAATTAAGATTATGGTTCAGCAATTTGGGGGCAATTGGACTGAAAATAAGTTAGATAAAATTCGTAAATATCTACCTGCCTATGTACACGTATTAAAAGATAAAGGGCTTGAATACTTTTATATAGATGCTTTTGCTGGTACAGGATATAGAGAGCTAAAAAATAAGAAATCACAAGAAGGAAAAAATCAAGCACTATTAACACAAAAGTTCCTGGATGGTTCAGCACGAATTGCGCTTCAAACGGAACCACCTTTTAATAAATACATTTTTATCGAAAAAAAGCGAAATAAAATAGCTGAACTAGAAAAGCTTAAACAAGAATTTCCAGGTAAATCTCAGGATATAGAAATTGTTAATGATGATGCTAATAGTTATTTAATAGGTTTATGTAAAAAAGATTGGAGATTAAATCGTGCTGTTTTATTCCTTGACCCGTTTGGAATGCAAATACCTTGGTCAACAATTGAGGCAATTGCTAAAACCCACGCAATTGATTTATGGTATTTATTTCCTTTAGGGGTAGCAGTAAATAGATTATTAAAGACAGATGCAAATATTTCAGAGGCTTGTCGAAAAAAACTAGATGAAATATTCGGTACAAACGATTGGTTTGAAGCTTTTTATAAACCTCAACAAGCTCGGCAATTGAGTTTATTTGATATCAATAATTCTTTAAAAGAGCAAGTAGAAAAAGTAGCTAATTTTGAGTCAATTAGTCAATATTTTGTTGAACGTCTAAAAACAGTTTTTGCAGGTGTCGCAGAGAATCCACTTCTCTTACGTAATTCTTGCAATAATCCCCTGTATTTACTGTGCTTTGCGTCTGGCAATCCCCGAGGGTCAAAGACTGCTATTAAAATTGCACAACATATATTAAAAAATTAAATCATTTTCTACTCTACTACTCCCAACAATCTCAAAATTTCCTTTATTGGTGCTTTCTCCGCTTCTAGCCGTTGCACCTGGGATAATAACCTTTTTGGAATATACTTCGATGACTTAACTAGGCGATCGCCATCTTTCCAAACTTCATAGTGATAATAAGCTTGCGGGTAGTCTTTTCTTCCCCTAGTAATAGTTCGCCAGTGAATGCTACCGCTGCCGTCACCTTTGCGTCTTTTACTAGGGGATAGATCGATTTTACTAGGGCTATTATCTAAATTACTAGGGCTAACCTCAACGCCTTGTGATACATTGATTTCACCGTTTTTTATCCACTTATCCCCTAGTAATTTTTCTGTACTATCAGAAATATCTGCACTTACATTATTACTAGGGTTATTTTCTTCATCCCCTAGTAATTTACTGGGGCTAGTTTCAACCCCTAGTAATTTCAATATTTCTATAACAGGACGTTTAATAGAGTCGGCTTCTTCAACACTACCGAGTAATTTTTTAGGAATGTACTTGCTTCGCTTCTTGCAGCCTTCTCTCCAGTGGTAGTAAGCCTGGGGATACTCCTTACCATTTTTGATAATACTACGCCAATGGATATAACCGTTACCTTTCCCCGATAAACGCTTTTTACTAGGGGATGCGTTTTTACTAGGGCTATTTTTTTCTTTATCCCCTAGTAAATTACTAGGGTTACTTAACTCTGGGGATAAATCAATTTTACTAGGGCTACTTTTCTCCTTGTCCCCTAGTAAATTACTGGAGCTATTACTAAGGCTACTTTTCTCCTTGTCCCCTAGTAAATTACTGGGGCTGTTTTTACTAGGGGATAACTCAGTTTTACTAGGGCTACTATCTAAATTACTAGGGCTATCATTCTGTTTATCCCCTAGTAATTGACTTGGCACGGACACAAAACCATGCGGTTCAAACACATCCTTAAAATGATGCCAATTCTTCCCCCAGTAGACCAACACATGAGACTGTCGTGCGGCGTTCTTAGGCTTGTAATCTTTATCTAGAAACTTAATTCTTCCAGTCCAGAAACAGACAGGTTGGGATTTGAGTATGGGAGACAGCCATCTGGTATCGGTGGCAGCCGGGACAAGAGCAATTGCTTCTGTTACCCGTCCCGATTCCATTTCAGCTTGCACCTTCTTCATCCACAAACCAGGGTGACTAAAAGGAGGGTTCATATAGACTTTCCCTTCCCACTCCTGAGTTAATCCATCATCAATAATGGTGTAGTGTTTCTTTGCCTCCAGGTGTTTACCATCATCCGCGCAGGGGTCGAGGTCGATTTGTCCCAATACCTGGACTACAAGTTCAAAGATGTGGGGTGGGGTATACCAACAATCGGAGGATTTAGATTTGCTCTTTAAAGGTGGTGGGGAGTAGGTAGATTTTTTTAGATATTGTTCGAGGCTGGTGGAAGTAACGTTAAAAAGTCCCTGCTTACCCTTAACTGCAAACGGTTCTGTAATTGGTTGGATGTTTTTTAATTTCCAGGCATAACGCCCAACTTGCCAATCACCACACAGAATTTCAGTTTGGGACTGTTGGCTGATAAATTCGGGAGTCATTTCAATGCAGTCAACTAAATCGCAAACAGCAAGGGCATAACCACGCGGGAAATTAGTTTCGTCCCAATCTGGTAACTTAACCTCGCTACCAATTTTTAAATATTGTTGGTATTGGTCTTTGGTGGATTTGGCAGTTGAGCAAATTAATAACTTGCCTCTATACTTAGTCTTCCAGCTTCTGGTTTCATAATGCTTCAAGCCCAGTTTTATTAAAGATGCCCACGGCTGCCATAAACTGATTGCTTTTAAGGTGTTAGCCGTGGTGGTAGAGTATTCACCTGCTGGTTCTTTAACTAATGCAGAGCGAGTTGAAGTAAAATACTCGTTTCCATGCGATCGCTGCAATTCTGGGGTCAAGACAATTTCCGAGTGCTGCTCTACGCGCTCTAACAATTCCGTTGCCGCTCGATGTTCCTGGGGGTCTGTCCACCCGATTGGTAGTCCAAATTCCTGCTCCAACCATTCCGGGTTGAACACTTCGTTTTTCTGAAGAATTCCCAATTTCTTGGCTTTGGCTTCCGATTTGGTAGTGCCAGGAGCCTTAAGTTGCCACTGCAACTTAAGGCTCCTGGACGTGGCAATGAGTAAGAGTCTTTTACCAGACCATTTGGTTCCAAATTTAAATTTAGTTCCGACAACAGTCCATTCTGCATCGTACCCACACTCGCAAAGCTGCCAGAGCATCTGTTTGAAATATGAGCCGGGTTTTTCTCCTGGGTATCGAGGTGCTGATAACAATCCGGGGACGTTTTCGAGACAAAAGTATTTGGGTTTAATTGTTCCGACAAGTCGCAGTATTGCGGGTATGCAGTCTCGCTTATCGGCTCCACCCAAGCGCTTTCCTTCAACGGTAAAGGGTTGGCACGGTGGCGACGAGGTGATGCAGTCGATTCTTCCATCTTTAATTTGGATGTTTCGCACGTCGTTGTAGATGGGGATACCTGGGAAGCGGTCGCGTAATCTTTCTTTACAAAACTCGTCGATTTCGCACAATCCGCATAATTCAACTTTTCCGGTGATGATTCCCGAGAGGGGGAAACCTGCTCCGATTCCGCTACATAGGTCAAGTTGTCGAAGTTTTCTTCCCACTTCTGCCATGCCACTGAATATTCCTGTAGCGATTCATAATCATCTGGTTCTGGTGGTTCAACACTTTCGTCCCAAAAGATTGTTAAGTTACCGTTAGCATCAACTTTACGTGGTGTTTCGCCTTTTGGCGCCGGATTCCAGCAATCTGATGAAATTTCCTCTCCTTCTTCTAAAACTTCCACAACTTCGGAATGTTCCACAACTGCGGAAACTTTGTCTTGTGGAATTTCGGTAACATTGTCGGATTCAACTTCAGTCATAATGTGAATTACCATCCACCAGAAGCTAAATTTTTAAATTTGGTATATTGGCTGTCGAAAAGAAGCTTCACAATTCCAGTTGCACCATCCCTATGCTTGGCGATAATAATTTCACATATTCCTTGGTCTGGTGAATCCGGACTATAGTACTCATCCCGGTACAGCATCAACACCTTATCGCCGTCTTGCTCGATTCCACCGCTGTCTCTTAAATCCGAGAGTACAGGATGCTTACTTTGGCGAGATTCAACAGCGCGGGATAGTTGTGACAAACAAACTACAGGTACAGAGAGCTTCATCGCCAGACGCTTTAAACCGCGTGTAATCGCAGCTATTTCATTATTGCGATTGTTATCCCCTTCCCCCATCAGCTGAAGATAATCAATTATCACAAGCCCCAACTCGCGCCGCTCCATGTTGGCTACTTTGCGACATTCCGCTTCAAAATAGTTTAAGGATGGTGTGGCACAATCATTTAAATATATTGGCAGGTTCGATATTTTATTCGTGCCAGCTGCAAGAGGCTCCCACTGACCATTGCTAATACGCCCGGTTTTTAAATTATTATTCTCAATCTCTACTTCACCCGCAAGCATTCGCATTCCAAGTTGAGATTTACTCATCTCCAAGCTGAACAAAATCACTGGAAGATTTTGGAATTGTGCAACATTAAAACCAATTTGTGCTGCAAAGGCGCTTTTACCCATTGCTGGACGACCCGCAATAATTACCAAGTCACCCCGATTAAAGCCGTTCGTAACTGCATCTAAGTCATAAAAACCCGTGGGGATACCTGGAAGTGTAGTTCCCTGGTGGCGTTCTTCTAAAAGTTGATAAACATCCGTCATCACGTTCTTAATATGACTCGTGCTATAACTATTTGACTCTCCTTGTTGAAGACAGTAAATATAATCTTGTAATTGCTCAAATGCTTGCTCTAAGGACACTTCATCATCAGACTTGTGTTGCAATGACATTGCAAGATTACTAATCGTACCTAATTCGCGACGCTTCCATTTACTAATTACTAAAGCAGCTAAAGCATCTATGTTGACGGCACTAACGCAGCGGTCAACTAAACCAGCAAGCTTGTTTCTCCCCCCAACTTTAGCTAAAAGCTCATTAGTTTCCAAATAATTAACAACCACAATCAAATCGGTTGGCTGCTCTTGCTCGTTCAGCTTAAGCATTGCTTGGTAAATTCTTGAGTGAGCGCCGATATAAAAATGGTAGGGCTTTAACTGGTCGCGCACGCGAGCTATAGCGTTAGGGTCAAGTAAAATTCCACCCAAAATGGTTTCTTCGGCTTCGATACACTGAGGTGGTACCTTCCCCGAATACGATGAAAAATCAATTACTTTATTTTTTTTGGCAAACATGGCAATTAATAAAGTTAAAAAAAAGCACTGTATGGTGGTTATTTTGTTCAGGAACGTACATCAACAAACTTTTCTGGGTATTTCACTACTGCCCACTCATACCAAGCCTTAGAAGTAGGATTTTCGCAGAACTTAGCCAATCCCTTATTTGTTAATGCGAAATATTGACCTTGGTGACTGCTGTCTTCCCAATTTTCAAAATTTAGTTTTTTTGTACTACCACCCGCCTCGCAACGTACAGATCCATTTGTACTCGTTTGCTTTTCCCACAAATTTCTTAGTTCTTCAAAGTTGGCTTCAATCCATTTCAAAGGCAAAGTTGGTGGTTTTGGTAATTCAGCTATTTTTTGATTAACAAAGTTTAAGAAGCTCTCTCTCTTGTCTTCTGAGAGAGAGTCTTTAAATGTCTTATAAGTCTTATTAATCTTAGAGTTCTGAAACTCAGTCTTCACAGAACTTTCAGACTCCGCGTGGTGTGTGGCGATCGATCGCGGTGTCTCACGATCCACTACGGTGTGTGGCGATCGATCGCGGTGTGTGGCGATCGATCGCGGTGTCTCATCACACCCTGGTGTCTCATCACACCCTGGTGTCTCACCACACCCTGGTGTCTCACCACACCACAAACCTTTTGGTTTCACCTTGGCTTTGACTTGCAACAGTTCTAGATCGATAAAGTCCTTTGCATCCAGTTCTTTTAATGCGCGGCTTACAGTTTGTCTATGAATCTGACGCTCTGATGATGAGAGTTGCCTTGCTATCTGGGCCGCATTAATTTCAATTCCGTTGTTAAGAGGGTCAATTGTGCGAATGTAGTACAGTACCTCTAGTTCTGCTTTGGTAAGTTCTCTACACGCTCTTAACCATTCTTCATGTTGAAGTGGGTAAAATTTACCTTGAATTTTTGGGTTGTTTTGAGTCATAATGCACCTACAATTTTTTTTAGTTTTCGCCCCAGTCAGTTGATAGATGCTGGGGTAAATTCTTTTTAAACTTTAAAAAGTAAAAAATTGTTTTGTATTCGCTGCCACCTCCACAAATGATTTGATAGGATTAAACTAGGTTGGTAATTAGGCTATTCCCAAATTCAGTTATGACTGAACATCATATGACAAATTCAGTCTCTAATTAATTAAAAGATATGAACTTTTCAAAGGCTTTGGATATAACCCTTGACGAACATGGCATTTCTGCTAAGTGGCTGTCTGAGCAAACGGGCGTTTCTCAGCAGATGATTAGTGGTTTCCGTCGGGGGAATCAACGAATTTATTCCGATAGCCTAGAGCGCATACTCGCCGGTTTACCAACCGAAGCCAGAAATGACCTTTTGTCCAAGTTGTGCAAAGTTGATACAAGCAAAGTAGATTTAAAATCGCTTGTAATGGAAGCATCCCCTCAAGAAAAAGCGGAACTCCTTAACGCGCTTGCAGTTTGGATAGTTCAGTCCCGTGAAAACCAAGACTCTAGTTATTTGCCGCAAGCGGTGTAATTTGAAGCGTAAGGCTGAAATACTACGTTATTTGTAACGAGATTTATAACAACAAAATGATAATGAATTTGACCTTGCACGCTAGAACAAGGCAAGTTAAGAATGTTTAAGCAATTCATAATTTACACTGCTAATTATGTATAATTCATTCGCTTTAAAGGCGAATAAAATCAAAACAATTCCTTTATAACCGAATTTTAGGGTAGTAAATTCCCTAATTGACGAATTTAACATAACTTAAAACTTAATGAATTTTAATCAAGCTTTTGATACAACGCTCAAAGAGTTTAAAATTAATGCCAAACAGTTAGCCGAAAAGTCTGGAATTACGCCTCAATCAATCAGCGATTTTCGGCGTGGGAAAAAAAATATACAGACCGATAGCTTAGAAAAACTTTTAGAATTTCTACCAATTGAAGCGAGAATATACTTTTTTAGTTTGTTGTTGGGTAAAGGAATCTTGGCAGGACACCTAGTGGCTGGAATGAATAACGAACAAATGTCCGATGTTATGATGGCAATCGCCAACAAAATCAAAAGTAATAGTAAAAAAAATAACAGTAAAAACACCAATCAAGGTAGTATTAAAGAAACCATTAAACTTTCTTAGTGTGGTTTTAACCAAAACTTAACCATTTGCGGGTAGCAAATTAAGATAATCTAACGATGGAAAAGATTAGTGAAGCTAGATTGGTAGAATTTGTGGAATATGATGAAGTTTCAAAATATATTGAGGGATTACCTTTAGAGCAGAAGCAAGAACTAGCACAAAAAATAGGAAACAGTAATCCTGGTGGAATCATCATAATTGGTGGCAACAATATGATTAGCAATTCCAATGTTTTACAGTTAAACGGAAGTGCGGAGGAAATCAGTAAACAACTGAAAAATATATCGCCGGAAGTTCTTGCGGAGCTAGTTAAAGCAATTGCTCTAGATATGAGAAAGAAAAATCAACAAAAGCAATAAACGCTTTTTCAAAAAGCAAGAATATAAGAATATTGTAAATATTCCAAAATTCTTCTCATATAAGTTAATTTAGGCTTGTCGCTTCATAACCCTTTTAGCTATAACAAATAGCTTTATCAGGTGACAACTCTACACCAAATTTCGCTACTTTTTAGATTCGGATAAATTAACCAGCAGATTTTTTGCAACGAGCAGCACAATTCTCTTCACGTGCGCTGGCAGTTTTAGAATAAGTAGAATAGTTATACAGTAATTAATATTAGAAATATTGATGGGCAGAAAGGCTAAGTTAAAGGCAGCAAGACGTAAAAATTTAGTAGACCGTAAAGTTCAATTCCCTTACGGTGGTTCGGATTTTGATGTCAAAGTTATACGTCGTTTTACCCGAGAAGACCTAGAATTTAAAACTTGGAATGCAGCTTTTGAAGAAGATATTTTTGATGCTAATACTGATGTCTGGATTGATTTTTCGAGTAGCATTCCAGGAATACCGCTATACTTAATCGATTCGGGTCGGTTTGATGATAAAATGACCCCTCCGAGAAAAGAAACGTGGAACGCAATTGCTGCTAATCCGGGATTTCAACAAGATATTATTAGCACGCGGGATGAAAATACTCTATGGTTCGGTGTTACTTGTAAAAATACTAATACCGTTTTTTATGATTACACCTATGATGAAGCTTACGATGAGTTTATAGCTGGCGCAGATAAAAATAATCCGCTCGAACGGGCGATCGCCTACATCTTAACCGGATTCTTTAATGTTAGAAGAAAACATAAAGGGCTAAGAAGTTTATTTTTTATGCTAGATTCTGACGAAAAAGAAAAAATAATTAACGCATCTGGCGGTTCTATATTTTTTATGCGTTAAATGATGTCCACCGGGATAAGTGCAAAACAGGACACGCTACAAACTTTTGTTAAGATGCTTGCAATAATGTGAGTCGTGTGAGATGGAATACAGCTTATGAGATGACAGGTCTATTGTACTCCTGAATTTTCTAATGCATTTTTAATGTCCTCATTTACAGTTCCTGTAGTTCTAGTAAAACTAGTTCCAAGTCCATCTAAGTCTCCTAGCCCTATATCATATCCAAAAGGAGTGAACCCACCCCCTGCTAATCCTTGAGCGACCGCTGATGTCCAACTTACTCCTAAAGCACCCGAAATTCCTTTAGCTACACCAAGGGCTATTTGACCAGTTCTAAATGATATACCAATTGGAGTAAAAAATGATGCTAATAGTACTAAATCTGCAAAATCAGATGCTGTAAATACATTATCTCCATTAGTATCAAGGTCATTAATATCTAGATTTCCATCGCCGCTTCTATCTAAAATATCAGTAACACTGCCTTTAACTTTATCTATTATGCCTTGTTTTGTTTGACCTGTTATTGGATCATAATCTTCTTTGATTTGTTGTATTCTATCCGCGATATCTTGATTGCTAACACCATTTATTCCTTTCACTTCATAAACTTCAAAGCCCTCACTTGTACCTGAATCATCTAATCCGGTAATTTTAATAGCACTGACTGAAGCAAAAGCAACTTCTTTTTGTCTTGAAGCAAATACATCAACTGGCTGCTTTTCATAGAAATCTGATAGGTTAATTAACACAGGATTTGGATTTCCTGACCTACGATTTGTCTTAACAAATTTGCTAGATACAGTACCATCCGTAAACACAGTTGTTAAATCGAATTCAAATTTCGCTAACTGTTTACCACTAAGATATGGCATAAGTTCTATATCATTACCAGGTCCATCGACTATTGCATTATCACCAAAGTTTACTTTTATAAAACTGTTTTTGGGTAAAGAAAGTGCATTTGGAGGACTAGAATCATCTTTTCCTAAAACTACTTCTGCTGGAACAACTTTAACTTCAGGTTTATCATTTACTACGCCGTAAGGAGAACTAGGCAACTTATAATCTACAAGATTTTCAGCGTATATAGTTTTATACTCAAATTTTTCCATTACACTTAAATTAGCAATCAACAATTTTAGATTTTTTATTATTTACTATCAGAACTCAACCAGGTCTTAATAAAAGTTAATTTAAAATTATTTATACACAGTAGCGATATAAAAGCTTGTAATCTTGGTTATATACTCATTGAGTGAAATATAATGCGTTCTACGTGCGACGCTTACTCTAATTACCGTTCAGAAACAGTTTCAAATTTAACAGATATTTCAATATATATACATACGCTCATCGTATAGGTGTTGCTTCGAGGTTATCGAGAATAACTTTGTCTCTTAAGGGATAAATAACGCTTCAAATCTTTGTTAGTAGCCATATAAATTGGAACAATGGTGTAGAAAACAACCATAATCAAACTTCCAACGACGAGAATTGTGGAAAGCTTTGAACTGAGTGCCACAATCATTGCGATTAGAACAACAACCATCAAACTACAGATACCCATCAACAGATATTTTGCCCATCT
>JBCCDM010000204.1:0-11213 GCA_039030795.1 Cyanobacteria bacterium P01_A01_bin.84 | reverse complement strand
TTATGGCGCGGTGGAACCACTCTGAATCCATCCCGAACTCAGTTGTGAAACGCTGTTGCGGCGACGATAGTTGGAGGGTTGCCTCCTGTGAAAATAGCTCAGTGCCAGGTTCTATTATTTAAAACAAAAAGCTTCAATTGAGTCATCAATCGAAGCTTTTTGCTTGGTAGTAATTTTTAAGCTATAGTCTAGTTCAGCCTTTCTTTTTGGCTTTGGCTTTTTCACATACTTGCTTATTTAATAAATATCCAAAGTTTGATTTTTTCAATCTTAACACAAATTTATCATGACTGTAGCCTAATGATTTAGCAGTTGCATGAATATTCCAGTTATGTACTGCAAGTTGACTTAGTAAATAAACTCGTTTACTTTGGGTTGCTGATAAGCGATAGGTTTTTAAATACTCTAACTCGCCATCTTCTTGAATAATTGCTTCCCCAATATGATTTTCTGTCTTTACTTGCAAGTCGGTAATAAATCTTTGTAAGGTAAATGAACCGATTGTGTAAGTAATTTTAGATTTTAAAGGATGTTTCAATAGTCCCTCTGCCATAAAACCTTGAAAAGATGCCCATTCTTGACGCATTATATCAATAGACTTTCTCAAAGCTAATAAACTATCTATTTTTGCTTCATCTGCTTCATTTATAGATAATGTCATGGGAAAAGTCGTTTGGTAAAGTAAGCCATATTGATATAGCAACTCTCCATAAAAATCTTCTATTAAACTTGCGTGCAATAGCCTGTAATCCTCTGGAGTTGGGACTACAAAAGCTGATGCTAAAGCTTCAGCGACAAATACCAACACTCCCACTTGTCTTTCGTAAATTTCAAATATTCGTAAAGCTTCCTCTAAGCCATTAATATATCGTCCACTGATAGTAGTTTCGTATCGAAGACCTAAACCGTTGGATAAAGCATACTTAGAATATTCACACCAAGCAATATCAGGAGCAGAAAAAAACATTGATAGAAAACCTTCCATAGCCAAATGTAGCGGTAAAAATCGTAATTGATTTTTAGATTCTCGTTTTACCATTCGGTGGATTAATTGAACCTTAGACTGATAGTTCTCACCTTTAAATGAGTTCTTGACACCAGCTTTTTTCATTTGTCCTCCATAAGCAGCGATGGGGGAACCATCATCACTCCAAGATACGATTAAACCATGAGGAACATAAGAAATATACTTAGTATCTTTTTCTAAAGAAACAATTGTCACATCCTCATTATAAGGACGACATTGTAAACGCAAATCACCACGTATCTTACGACGTAGTAAAGGTACAATACGTACTGAACCCGATACTTGAGAAGGTGCAATTTCTAATCCATTAAGTGAAATATCAGTTAATAAATTTTTTTTCTTAGCCATTAGCGATCGCCTGTAATATAATATCTTTTGTCATATTTTCGTTAAAGTGTCTCTAACATTTGCCTGACTCTTCCTTCCAAATAATCTTCCAACTCTGATAGGGGTGCAGAACCTTCAGCGAACCTAGCGAAATTCAACATTGTTGGTAAATCTTCGGCATTTCGCAGTCCAACAGTGGAAGTATTTTGACTGAGTTTACGTAGGGAAAAATTGTTAGAGTTGAAAACAGGATTGCAGTGAATAATAGAAGTTTGATATTTGGGGTCTATTCTGGTGCGGAAAATTCGCAGTACTTCAGATGCACCTGTAGGTGGATCGTTATCAAAACCATCAGAAACAATGATTACTAATTCTGGATTCCATTCCAAAGCATCTAGTAAAGGTGTGGCTAAATCGGTTTGTCCTCGGGGATTTACTAATAATTCATCTTGAACCTCCATTGTCCAGAAAGGGGAATATTGGGTTGATGCAGCTTTTAGTAAATAATGTGTAGCTAATGCAATACCTAAAGGACGACGACGTTTTTCAAAAGAACCAAAACTTGAATAACTACAATCTAAAACTGCTGCAACTTTTCCTAATTTTAGAGGAAACTTTCTTAAGATAAAGTGAGCAGATTTTTCTAATGCTTGGTTTAATTTGTGCCATTCATTTCTTCGAGTTTTTAATGGTAAAGAAAGAATATATAGTGCTAGTTTTGTTAAAGGTAAACGGCTATAATCTAAGTTAATTTCAATTTTATTGCGTTCTGCTGTACCTTGAAAACGTAATTTTTCTCCCAAAGTCATGTGTTCTTGAATTCGAGATAGAAACAGATGACGGGGAATTTTGTGTTTTGCTGCTAATCCTTCGGCAACCGTAAAAGGAAGTTTATAAACCGCTTCAGTACTAAAATGTGCTTGACGATAATTTTCAAATAATTCAGTCTTATATTCTTTTTGCTTCCAGTTATGAAAGAGAAAATTACCTAGTTCCCCTGAAAATTTTAAATGTGCATGGGAAACTACACTTCTTACTTTAGAGCGATACTTAAGGGCATCAAAGCTGATATCTTGACGCTGTTTTATGTAATCTCGGATAATTGCACGGCTGCGACGATTGTTTATTTTTTGGTTTCTTAGCTGTTGAAGTACCCCCCAGGCTCGTTGTGATGGTAGCTTATTTAAAGTCTTAGCAATTAATGCACCTTCTTCTTCTTTATGTTCTGGTGGGGTGTTTTTTCCTGTCGCTAGCAATTTGACTATAATTTGTGCTTGGTTAAAATGATTTATCCCTGCTGCTAAAGAACGAGCATACAGCAAACGGTAATTACCTAAAATATATTCGTGTAAAAAATCAATTGATACCTTCTGACCATATGCATCATCATAAAATTCTTTTTGTCCGGTACAGGCAAGACAAGCATTAATAAACATAACTAAATCTTCCCGTGCTACCTCTTGTAGACGGTTGTTTAATATATTAGACATAGTTAAAAAAATAAAATCGAAAAGTAATTAAAAAATATTAATTAGAACAGAAGAGGATACTGTTTGGGGAAAGGCAACACAACCGTCTAGTACGATTAGCAAGTCGGATTCGGAAGTTGTATCATAGTCCCGCAAACAGCAAGATTGAAACTTCTGGATTTATTGTTGTATTTAATATAATCAAAAGATTTTCACCTAAGCTATAAAAATTTTTAGCCTTTGAAATAGTTATCTAAACTAAGTTTGTAGCTATGGGAGAGTTTTTTTCTGGGGGGATTCCCCGAACTTAAGAAAATATATTTATAGGACTTACACACTCATAACGAGAAATAAGGTTTTGCCTTAGCTAGCGCTATGCTGCGCAAAGGCTGAGTCTGCTCGACAGAGCTTATACTAACCCTACGGTCGCTCCGGACGTAAATACGTAGTTCGTGCGTAAGTCCTGATTTATTCAGACTGTTTATTTCAATTATATTTACTTCTCTTTACAAAATTCTAAAATATAATCTGCTGTAATTTGTGCCTTTTCTAAATGAGGAACATGACCACAGTCTTTAATCCAATAAAGTTGAGAGTCTTTTATTAACTGTTTAAATTGAACAGCATCAGCAGTACCAAGAATTTTGTCTGTATCTCCCCAGATGATTAATGTAGTTTGTTTAATATTATGGAGCTTATTTTTGAAAGAAGAATAACCACCACTTTTAGTAAAAGCAATTAAAGCACGACTCCAATTCAAACTTTTTAGATGCAATGCTGCGCAAGCTCGAGCATCCATAGAAGCAAATGTTTTATTTTTATAAGCTGCTTGGCTGATACTCTGTCTAATTTTAGGATTACTTAAAAATTGTGTAGCCAAATAACCTAATGGGGGAAACATAAATTTAGCAAGTGAAGAACCACTTGTTAAACCTGCACTGTCTAATAGAACTAACTTTTTGACAATTTTTGGGTAAGTGAGAGTAAAATCAATGGCTGCTGCTCCCCCCATTGAAGCTCCAACTAAAATAATAGGTTGATTAATTAGTGTTTCCCAAAAATAATAGAGATGAGTTTTAATATTGTTAGAGCTAAATTTAATACCTTCAAATCTATCAGTAAATCCAAAACCTAATAAATCAACTGCCCAGGTTTCATTTTTTTCAGCAAGTAAAGGTAGCAAGCGACGAAACTCTAATACAGAACTGTCAAAACCATGGAGCAACAGCATAGGAGTACCCCCACTGCCCTGATGTACATATGATGTGATTATGGGTTGTTCGACTAAAGGTGTTTTTAAGCTAGTTTGTTTGATAATTTGTGCAAGAGCAATAGAGTTTGATTCGGTTAGTTGTTCTACTTCGACAGGCAGAAAATTAGGAAACATTGATGTTAGTTTGCTTTCTTGAGAAAAGTTTAGGTAAGTATTGAGGTATTCAACATCTTCAATACTTACCTACTTATGACATGAAAACTAAACAATAAAATTCCCCAGAGCAAAAATTTCATTAATTTAGGTACCGAAAGCAAAGTATAATCAAAATCGCTCACACCTCGAATCTGGAGAATAAAATTATGCCAGTAGCAGTAGGAGTTATAGAAACTCAGGGTTTTCCTCCTGTACTTGCAGCCGCAGATGCTATGGTAAAAGCTGCGGCTGTGACAGTTGTTCAGTGCGACAAGTCGGAAAGTGCACGCTTTTTTGTTGCAATTCGGGGGCACGTTTCTGAAGTAAATAGGGCTGTAGAAGCAGGAATCGAAGCTGGTGAGAGTTGTTTCGGTGGTAAAGTTATTACCTATTACATTGTGCCTAATCCACCAGAAAATATAGCAAGTATTCTACCGATTCATAGTACTAGTAAATCAGAATCTTTCTGGATGTTTGGAAATAGTAAATAAGTCAAATATATTACATACAATAGCTTGTTAGTACTCGCTTAAGTATATTTTTTCTAGATTTAACTTTGAGAAACATTGCAGGGTAAACTATTAAAAAGTGTAATTGATTCGTACAATAACTTTCTATTCCCACTAACTAAGTTCGTTGATATAGGAGATAGCCAATGCCACCACAGGCAGTTGGGTCGTTAGAAACTAAAGGATTTCCTGCTGTACTCGCAGCAGCAGATGCAATGGTCAAAGCCGGACGAGTTACCCTGGTAGGTTATATTAGGGTCGGTAGCGCTCGTTTTACAGTGAATATTCGCGGCGATGTTCAGGAAGTAAAGGTCGCTATGGATGCAGGTGTTGAAGCCGCAGAAAAATGTTATGGCGGGACTTTAGAGTCTTGGGTAATTATCCCTCGTCCTCATGAGAATGTTGAATCTGTTCTACCAATAGCATATTCAGAAGATGTGGAGGAGTATCGACTAGCGGTGGAAAATCCCATTATAAGGGGTTCTAATGGAAGGTAGGGATTTTATATATTGTATTATTCTCGATAGGTGTTGATTATTGACTTCTCAGTATTGATATCAATATTGAGAAGTTAGCCAATATTCCTATAGGAACAAATTGTGGGATACAGATTTTTTTACCTGCTATTAGATTCAAATACGTTCAACTTTCTACTAAAAGTACCCTTACGGGTACTTTTAAAATTTTAGTGATGTGTTGAAGATAGTAATATGGTGTCAATATGTCTGCAATTATTTCTAAGATTGCTCTAGAAGCAAAATATTAGAGAAATTAATGAAGTCATCATTTTTTTAGATATGTATTTTTAATTTTTTATAAAACATGAATAATAGTAAAAAAATATACAGTACTATGAGAGTGTAAATAGATTCCTTATTTGCATCAAAGCTCCTGGTTGTGAAACTTGCTGTGATTTGAAAACGTCTATGATTTAAAAATCTAATTGTTATTACTTTCGCTTGTTCTGAACCTTCAGGAAATGCAAAATTTGATAACTACTATACATTTAGTTTGGTGTTTGACATCTAATGACTCAGATTCAAACTATGATTACAAATTTATTTATGATACGTGCTTGTAGTTTACAAAAATTAAAGGATAAAAATGTTGAAAACAGCTAAAAATAAGGATTTTCCTGACTAGGAGATCAATTAATTATTGTTGCAATTGTGGATAACTTGCATAAGCATCGATGTTACAGACGTAATTAAATAAGGAAGTCGTGTAATAACGATTTTGGGAAAATGGTAATTGGGGGCAACTACCAGTCTCATATTAGAGGAGAATAAGCGGGGTTGTATGCAAATATTAAAACAGGGTTTTGAGGAGCGCAATCTTATGCCAATGGTTGCGGAAGAAATCGCAAATGTTTGGAGGACTAAATTAACTGAGGAATGTCCCCAGCAAAGTTTTGAGAGCAGAGAAAATATTATCAGTTGGTTATTAGGAAGTGATTTAAAACGTTTTGACGACCTCAACGGTAAAGAACTGGCGATCGCAAAACAAGCGATGGAATACAAATATCGAATTTTACGGCAGCGATATTTGGGGGTGGGAAGAGAAAGAGCTTACCGCAATCTCATTAATAGATTGGGTAGTTTAGTGACACTGCGGAATAAAATCCAAACTTGGATTGCTTTGAGCCGCGATCGCCAGCGTAAGGTATTAGATGTACTGCAAGAGGTGATCCAAGAACTACTGCAAAGCGATAACTATATGCAGCAGCAGATGAGTTTTATTAGTGCACTCACAAAAGATGCTCGTCTTAAAGATGCTCTGTTATTTAGCAGTATAGAAGAATATTGCTTGCGACCAGTACGGAATCAGCCATTATTATCTTATCGATTTGTAAATTATTTACGGCGATCGCAGCGTGGAGGTCTAACTCAAGTTCCAAGTAAAGACTTGATCAGATTGGTTTCTGATGAAATGATTGCTGATGATAGCGATAATACCGTTAGCTTGGTTGATACTCAGGTAATTGCTGAATATGATGAAGAACAACAGTTGCAAGAGCAAACCTTACAACGTCAGGAAGTACAGGAGGAATTTGAGAATTATTTGAAAGAGCATTTAGGAGACTATGCACTACAGTGGTTGCGATTATATTTACAAGGGAAAACCCAAGATGCGATCGCAAAAGAACTTAATAAGCCAATTAAAGAAATATATCGACTACGAGAGAAGATTAGCTATCATGCTGTACGAGTCTTTGCCCTGAAAAACAGAACGGAACTAGTTGAAAACTGGTTAGGAACATCCTTAAAAGAGCATAACCTAGGATTAACCTTACATCAGTCAGAACAATTAGAAAAACAGATAACCCCAGTACAAAAACAAATTCTTGATTTACGCAGAGGTGGCAAGAAGATAGATGAAATTGCTCTACAATTAAATATGAAAACCCATCAAGTTATGGGTGAGTGGACAAAAGTTTATCTAGCAGCCCAAAATCTAAGAGCACAAGAGTAAGTGTAATGCATATGGATAGCTACAGTTGTGAGACTATAAGTGTAGTCCACAACTTTAAATGCTTTCCAAAGTATTAAGAGATTCACAAAATTTGTTATTAACTTAATTTTTATTTATAGAAAGCTTAAGCTGATTCACTAGCAGATAGCGAGTAAGCAGATTAGTATATAGAAACACATTCTTTGTAAAACTTATGTTGTCTTCAGAGGACAAACCAACTGATAAAGGAGCAGGTCAACAAGCAGACTCTGCTAGTGAAGAACAATGGCAGCAAATTAACCGCGAACAAATGTTCGGGCTAATTGATACTATCTTGTCTTTTGAGGCTTGCTTGTATCATCAAATATTACCACTCAAACTAGAAGATAAGAAACTATTGCTTGGTGCTGTCAATCCCCAAGATAATGCAGCTATAGATTATGTGAGTGGTATTTTATGCCATATTCAAACAGCAATGATAACTAAGGCTATTCCGGCTGATATTCATCGAGAAATTCTCTCTGCCTATCTCAACTATAAAAACACTTCACAATCAAAAGTCACTGTTAGCTCAAAAGTATCAGAATCCAACACGGATAATAGCATTACAAATAATACTCAAACTCACTCTTCACCAACAGGAGCAAGCTCTACTGAGGATAGCTTGTCCTTAAAAAAATCTCAAGATACGACGACGAACAATAGTAATAAAGATTTACCAACCTTAATTCACCTCTCTAATGGCGTGTCAACATCAAATACTAGCTTTAGAGAATCAAAACATAATGTATCGTCACTGCATTTACCAGAAGTAGAAATACTTACTCCTGTAGATAAATTATCAGTTCTTCCCCCCAGAAAGATGTTAGAAGAACTGCTAGCAAGAGTACTAGTAGGAGGAATCGGCAGACTCTATTTAGAAAGACGACCGTACCAAGGTAAAATTTTATGGAGTCAAAATGGTGTAGTTCAGTCAGTTTTAGATGAGTTACCTTTGTCGGTATTTCAAGGTGTACTTAATGAATTAAAGCGTTTTACTGATATCCCCGTTCAAACCATCAGTGAAGTCCAACAAGTAGAAAAAGAATACCTTTGTAAACGACAAAGATTACTCATACGCTTGCGGGTAATGCCGGGAATGTATGGAGAAGAAGCAACCTTACAAGTACTGCGGGGAGCTGCATTAAAATTTTATCAACAGCAGCAAGTATCCCGTTTGAGTAAAGATGCTTTGGGAATTTCTCAACAACTTTGCTATAAGTTGCACCAATTGCAAGCAAAATTACTGCAAAATACTAATAATGATCCTAAAACCATAGAATCCTTAGAGGCTTTAAATAGTTTGTTAGCTAATTTAGATCGACATATTAAGAATCTTTCTAATTCAGCAGAAATGCGATAAATACAGCGATTTTAGTACAGGTGGGGTATAAATAAACATACCACTTTTGACACTCTCCGGGATAAAATCCACGGAGATTCTTGGTTCAATGAGTCCACTTAGATTAGCTCCCTTGCGGTGTCTAGTCCAGAGGTGGTTCTCTCCTCAAGCTTTAACTTTCCGAGTGCCCCTCGGTAGTTGGATGGTTCCAAAAATTTGTTTTACTAATTCTGTGTCGTCTAGATCCCATGTTCGCGAAGGTCAAGTATTAATAGGATGTCTTATTTGCATCTTCTGTCAGTATAAGCGCTGATTTCGTTCTTCAATTGCTTGTGTTGTAATAGAATTCAAAACCAGTCAGCTTGAAAATAGCTATTAGCTCTTAGCTACGAGCTGTTCGCTTATCAGTCCTTTTGACTGAAAAAGTATCGAGAAGAAAATTAAACTTTTTCTTAAAAACTAAAAGCTGATTGTTAAAAGTTTTTCATATCCTTCTACTATTAATTTCTAATTTCCTTTGCCGAATTTTATTGGTTGTGGATAATTTATGCTGACAACGGTTTTTAGCGAACATTTTCCCTTACTAACTACAGCTAACCCTCAAACTTTGGAATGGCTGCTGAATGTTGCAACAGAACACGAATACCCTGGTGGTAGAGCTGTTTTGATGGAGGATTCCTGGGGTAATGCAGTTTACTTCGTGATACATGGTTGGGTAAAAGTGAGACGTACAAATAGCGAAAATTCTCGTGCTGTAGCTATTTTAGGACGAGGTGACTTTTTTGGAGAAATGGCTATTTTAGATGAATCTCCACGTTCTACGGATGTAATTGCTCTTTCTCGCGTTAAGTTACTGAGCATTTCTAGGGAACGCTTTGTACAAATACTATTTAAAGATCCGCAATTACACCATCGGATGCTGCAACTAATGGTACGAAGACTGCGACAAACCAATATGCGTTTAGAAATGCGTTCTGCACCTCCAGCTGTTAAGCTAGCTCATACTTTAGTGACTTTGGGTGAAAATTACAGTAAGGAATCGAATAAGAGTAAAGATATTTTTAATATTCCCTTTCAAGATTTGGCTGATATTACAGAAATCAGTCTAGAAGAGACTGCCAAAATTATGGAAAAGCTAGAAGAGAAGGGATGGGTAAAATTTGATAACCAAAATCAGTTGCTCTCACTTGTTAATTTTAAACAGTTGATAAATTTGTCTAGTAGAGTCTGAGTAGTAGAGTTTGAGTGAAAATTATCTCATTGATAGATTCCCAGACTTCTTACAGAAAATAGTAAAATGCTCTGGAAGAAGAAATTATAAGTTATGTTTTACCAATATAGAGTTAATACTTAACTTGTCGCAAGTAACTTCTTACTGAAGATGACTGAAGCAATCACACCCCGTTTTGAGCAAAAAACCCAATCACTCTCAGGAAAAATTCATTATTCTATAGCTATGCCTCAACCAGAGAATCATCTGTTTGAGGTCAGTTTACATTTGAGCAATTATTCTGAAGAATACTTAGATTTAAAATTACCTGTTTGGACTCCAGGTTCTTATCTAGTAAGAGAATATGCTAGACATTTACAAAATTTTACAGCTTTGGCTGGAGACAAATCTTTAGAATGGTACAAAGTTAGTAAAAATCATTGGCAAGTAAAAACAAATAATATCAAAAATGTTCTCATTCGCTATCAAATTTTTGCTAATGAATTAACTGTAAGAACAAATCACTTAGATAGGAGCCATGGATATTTCAATGGGGCAGCAATTTTCTTTAGAATTTCTCAGTTAGATAAACAAGAAATTTATGTCACTGTTCAGCCACCAAGGTCTGATTGGAAAGTAACTACAGGACTTTCACAAGTTGTTGAACAAGATAATACGTTTGTAGCTGCTGACTATGACACTTTAGTAGATAGTCCCTTTGAAGTTGGTACTCATCAACTGCATCATTTCCAAGTTATGGAAAAACCTCATGAGTTAGCGATTTGGGGAAAGGGAAATTTTCAAATTCAATCGATGATTACTGATATGAAAAAAATCATCGAAGTAGAAGCTAAAATCTTTGATGGATTGCCCTATGAAAGATATGTGTTTTTACTGCACCTATCCATCAAAGCTTCCGGTGGTTTAGAACATAAAAATAGTACTGCTTTAATTTATCAACGCTTCGGTTTCCGCGATCGCACGAAGTATGAGCGCTTTATGCAGTTGGTTGCACATGAGTTTTTCCATTTATGGAACGTGAAGCGCATCCGTCCGAAAGGATTGGAAGTGTTTGATTATGACCAAGAAAATTACACTCCTTCTCTGTGGTTTTGCGAAGGTACTACTAGTTATTATGATTTAATTATTCCTTTTAGGGCGGGAATTTACGATGCTAAGGTCTACCTAGAAAATTTAAGCGTCTCCCTCAGTCTGGTCCGTTCCTCTCCTTTTCTGCTGAGACGAAGTCCGTGAGGATTGCTGGCAGTGACGTCGGGGCTGCTTTACTCCGGCGTGGAAGCAGTCCACACTTTCTGCACGGTGGCTGACGCCTTCGGGCCAGTGCCCACTTCAGCTGGCTCCCAGCCCATCCTCAGGACTGGTTTCGCCCAAGCTATCGGACCCATTCTCATCGGGTCTGAACAATCCTTT
>JBCCDM010000203.1:0-11223 GCA_039030795.1 Cyanobacteria bacterium P01_A01_bin.84 | reverse complement strand
TTTTTTATTGTTTATTTTGTATACGTATACGTCTTATTTGTATATCTTCAACATCTAACTTAGAAGTATAAAATCACACTTGTATAAAAGAAGAATTGAGAAAATGGCAAAGCGATCGCTTAAAGCATCAGTCGAAGGTATAAGAAAAGCAAAACAAGCTTTTAAACGTAAAGGTTTTACACAACAAAACTTAGCAACTGAAGTAGGATTAGAGACTCGTCAGCCTATCTGGAAGTTTTTTACGGGTAAACCGGTAGATAGACAAGTATTCCATGAAATTTGCTTTGTACTAGAACTAAATGCAGAAGAGATTTTCTCAGACCCTGGGTATAAAAATGAAAAAGACGAAAAGATAGAAATAACCCAGCAAAATATTTTAAAGTTTTCAGGTGATATTGATAAGTTAGTCAAAAAAGTACGTACAGCCCGCTATGATAAAGTCCAGGATCAATGCAGCACTTTAAACTTATTAGATGTTTCCCAAGCGGTCGCTCTTGACGACTTATATATAGATGTAAATATATCGGAAGAAATTTTTAGTCAAAGATGGGTCTCAATAGGGGACTTACAGAAACTGAAAGTAGATGGATGCGATTCTCTCCCAGGAATGCGTCTGAACTTCAGTCAGGTTAGTCAGAAACAGTTAAATAGTTTAGACGTGGTAAAGAAATATTCTAGACTCATGATTCTAGGTAAACCTGGTTCTGGTAAAACAACTTGTTTACAATCAATAGCTATTCGTTGCAATCAAGGATTATTTGGACTTGATTACGTACCTGTATTTGTGAGATTAAAATATTTTACTGAAGATAGAAATAAGGGTGAAAAGCTTAGTTTAACCGATTATTTAATCCAGGAATTTACTGATTGTGGTATATCTGAGCTAGAACTAATTCAGATATTAACTCATGGTAAAGCCTTAATTTTATTCGATGGTTTAGATGAAGTGAATGAAGAATTTAGCGATTCTCTAATACAAGAAATTCGCTATTTTGCTGAAAGATTTTATCATACTCGTATTATCATTACTTGTAGAATTGCCGCACTTCAATATAAATTTAAGGGATTTAATGAAGTAGAAATTTGTGATTTTAATCAAGCACAAATTGCTAAATTCGTTGAAAGATGGTTTTTAAAAGTTGCAAATCAGATACCAGAAGAGGGTATAAAGAAGGCATCCCAATTTATGGGTCAATTAGAATTGCCAGGAAATGAGCAAATTAAAGAATTAGCAAAAACTCCTATCTTATTAAATTTAACTTGTCTAGTCTTTCAGTCGGCTGGAAATTTATTAATTCAACGTTCCGAACTATATAAACAAGGATTAGAACTGTTATTAATACGTTGGGACGAAGCTAGAGGTATTAAAAGAGATGAAGTATATAGAAATTTATCTTTACTACACAAATTGAAGTTATTGAGTAGTATAGCCTCAATTACATTTACTCAAAAAGAATACTTTTTTAGTGCCAGTAAAATTAAAAGATTAATTGCTAATTATTTACGTGATTTTCCCCAAGCACCAACAGACATGGATCTATTACAGCTTGAAAGTGAAGCTGTACTCAAATCAATTGAAGCTCAACATGGTTTATTAGTTGAAAGAGCGCGGGGTATCTATTCTTTTTCCCATTTAACTTTTCAAGAATATTTGACAGCTCGCGAAATCATTACTCAAAGTAACCATCAAGATACACTACAAAAACTAATATCTTATACCAATGAAAAGCGTTGGCGTGAAGTATTTTTGCTAGCTTCACAGATGTTGCAACCAGCAGATGATTTACCGATCGGGATGCAGGGAAACATCCATCGGTTGTTGAGTGGACATCGGAAATTACAAGATTTTCTGAGTTGGGTATTCAAGAAATCTTCTGATGTCAAAGTATCTTATAATATCGCTGCGGTCAGAGCATTTTATTTTACTCTTGCCCTGCCGTTAAATCATCCTTTAGCTGGCAACCAAAGTTTAGCTTTATCCTTAGATAAACGTTTTGCTCAAAAACTTCCCTTAGATTTGGGATTAGATATGGCATTAAGTCATGCTTTAAGTGTCAGTCTTTCTATAACTCCAGAAATATTTTTTCAGCGTTTCTCTGCAATTAGTTTGGCACTAGATTTAGAACATTTGCTAGAAGATAAACCAAATCTGCAAAAATTATTACAACAGCTAAAAAGTCAACTACCTTTACCGCGAGAAGGTAAAGAAGTATTAATCTCATGGTGGCAAGAACACGGTCAAGAATGGACAGAAGAATTAAGAAATATATTTATTGGAACTAACGTGCTACCGTCTGAAGAAGTAAGACTAATTGGTTATAAATGGGAATTTGATCGACAAGAGTCACTACTGTTGCAAGAATATTGGGATTCTACCAAACTACTGGTAGATTGTCTCAAAAATACAATTGATATTAGTCCGGAGCTACGTTCTTCCATTGAAAAAAACTTATTTGTCAGTTCTACTCTAGAACAGTCGATGAATGAATATCGAAACAAACATTCTGAAGTATTGCAAGGGTGAAAGCACGAAACAGAATACCGATAATTTTTTGTTCCCTATTCCCAGTTTGCTCTTTCCTTCCTACAATTGAAGAGAAAATTGAGCGCGAAGCGGAAGCAGAAAGGACATCTGAATACTCCTTATCTGGAGGGGAGAAAGAGGGAGTACACGTCACTTCAATAGGGGAAAAGGGGTAGTCTACCCCCAATTCTTTCTTCTTCTTGAAAAAATTTCTAACCCCGAAGCGTAGCACTATAACCCTTTCTCTATCCCCCGTAAGCATTTCAACTAAAACCATCCCTCTTGCTCAAGAGTTTCAATCATTTGTAACCCGCGAGTATTACCGACCCCTAATAGTGCTGCTTTTGCGTCTTCTCTAACTCCCAAATCTTTATCTTCAGCAAATGCCTCAATCAAAGCATCAATAGCTGTCGCATAAATTACATTTGATGGAAGTTCTTTACATAGCTTGCCGATAGCCCAGGCACAGTTACTTCTCACCGCTGGCACAGGGTCTTTCACTAAGGCTTCAATTAAAGGCGGGACTGCGCGGATTACGACTTCATAACCTACATCAGCCATCTGTACTAAAGCACTACTAGCCCATAACCTGACGGTAGATATATCAGTTTTCAAAGCATCAGTCAGAGGTTCTAAACAACGTTGGTCTCGACAATTTCCCAATGCCCACACTACACCTTTACGAACATAACCATTCCAGTCTTGAAGTTTTTCTATTAAAGGCTCTACCGCATCCGGGCTGGGATTACGTCCAATAGCATAAGCTGCGCTGACCCTGACCAAGGGACAAATATCCGTTAATAATGTTATTAGTAAAGGCGTTGCCCTGGCATCTTCAATATCGCAAAAAGCACGGGTTGCTAACATCCTTTGTTGTGACTCAGAATGTTCTAATAACTTCAGCATCTCATCCGGATCTGGTAATGGAACTTCTGATTCGGCACTCAGAGGTTCCATTTTGTCCAGAGGACTTTCTAATTCTTCTTCTGCTTCTAATAAACTTAGTTCTTCGTCGTCGTACATATTTCAACCCCAGGTAGGGATAAATTGATAAACACTCCTAAGTAAGTAAATTAATTTTTTAAATATTTTTTATTATTGAATTTTAGCTTTTAGCTTCTAGTTTTTGGCTTTTAGCTTCTAGCTTTTTGGGTAATAATGTTCTAATTTTCCAGCCTTCGAGATTTTTACAGCTAGTAGCCAATAGCTAACAGCTAACAGTTCTCTTAACAATTTTCAATTTTCTTCAATCTGTAAAGATTTTATCATCCATAGCGATTGAGTTTGATAACCCAAATAATTATAAAGTTTTAATGCTGGCTGATTGGCAGTAAAGACTTGTAAAGCAATTTGAGAGTCGCCTCTTTTTTTTGCCCAGTTTTCTGCATATTTCATTAATGCTGTACCAATACCTTTCTGTCGATGCTGGGGAACTACATAGAGTAGAAAAATATGAGCGTGACGCAAACCTGTGACCTGATCTATGGCATTTCCCATCCATAAACAAGCTACAGGGGTTGTAGTTCCAAATTTGAAAGGCAAGTTAGGAACTGTTTCGGTAATATCAACCCACCATAAAAGAGCTGGAGGTAGCAGATATTGTTCTACTGTTTGCCTCAAGTGAGAAAAATCTTGCTGCGGGCATATATCTTGATAAGTTTGCTCCATAAACTGTACAAGTAATGCCCGATCGAGAGTAGAACCACGACGTATAAAGTATCCCGGTATTAATTCCTCGCTCAAGTCCCCAATTCCCACTTATCTTATCAATTAATTACTTATCATTGATATACCCCCACCGCTAAATCATAGATTACAGGGAGGGATTCCCAAACATCACTCTGTATGAATTATCAATTAGGTGGTTTGCGAAAAATAATTCTACCAATAATGAGGATGCAAACATTCATTGCGCCCCTAAAGTATATTAGACATATCCGAAAAAGAATACTAAAGCCTTATATAATCAGGGTTAATACCTCATTTACCGGTAAGGTCTATTGGTGGTTTCCTGGTAATTTCAATTTTAGAAGTTTCCTTAACTATTTGTGGATAAACTTGATGTAGAACGATATCCTAAAAAATCGATATTTTTGGTGTTGTTCAACATTCCTAGTTGCTTGCTCTCCTCGATTGGTGCAGGTGCTGCCATATCTGAAGGCAGAAAAATTCTAGCGCTAACTGCGATTAAAGCAACAAAAAATATTAGTACTACCAGCAATGGAGCAATATATTGGCGAAATATGGACATAGTTTTAGGTCGGATTAGCTTAAGTTTTGTTAACCTTTTTTATTTTATGATCGGATTGGGATATTAGGACTTAGGAAACATCAATAACTAAATTATCCAGACTTAAAATTATCTAGACTTAAACTTTAATGCTTGTTCTTTAACCCGTAAAAGAGTAATCAACCTCATGGGGTTATTTTATTTTCCGCGAAGTTCCTTTAACACCAAATTCAACTCCGTACATTTTTCTGACTCTAGCTAAAAGCTTTGCTATTTAAGGGTTATAAAATATTCAAGTTAGAAGTGAAAACCTATCACTCCCAATTAGTTTGTTCTCGTCTTAATTTATCTAATGCTTTCTCCCAGTAGAAATTTTCAGGCATATCGTCTTCGTGTTCTTGTTTTGCTTCCTCAAATAGACGATGTGCTTCTTCTTCGTCACCATCTAGCATTTTTATAAGTCTGTCTTCGTAGTAGTGGCGAGCATTACCTATACCGCTTGCTACAGTACTTGTTCTACCACTTGTAAGTGTGTTTGCTTCGTTTATAGCTTCCTCACGTCCAAAGCCCCTTTCTTGTTGATATTTTGCAGTTTGTTTTTTTCGCCAGTTCCAAAAAATAATGTAATAAAGGGTACCGAAGATCAGGATCAGGCTAATGGTTCCTAAGAAATTAACTAGGTTTATCTGAATATAGCCCAAAAACAATTGAGAAAGGACATATCCTAGTAAAATGCCAGTGAGAAAAAGGGCAAAGGTAGAAATAATATTAGAAGTTTTCTGGATCATAAAAATTTTTTATTTATCTTTGCTTTTGAGGATGGTAAATTATTACTAGTTAGTAGGTAAGTAGAAAAAACTATTGTTGATATAAGGTTGGTCGGCATGATGAGTAGGAGGCAGCAAGCAATGTCGTACTTCCCAAACCCTTAGTATTCCCTATTGGAGAGAGAAAGAAAGTTGATAGGCAATTGAGATTGCTTAACATAGTTATCTTTCATTTTGGAGCAACTTACTTATAAGAGAAGAAAGTTTTGATAAAGGTAAAGGAGAGATTCGAGTGGGATTAGCTAACTACATTTGCTGCTTTCATAAAAATCCCTACTGTAGCCGGAAAAAAATTCTTGACTGTTTTTAACAGGTAACTAGTAGATAAAAGTAAAAACCACATTTTCGGTATGAATGAGGTTTTAATTTAACAAATAGGATGAAATATTTGATTGTTAAAAATATTACTCGATGACAGTAGGATTGTTCCGGTAAAATATGACTGATTCAAATACTATAGACTCAAACACTATAGATGATAAACTTGGTGTCCTCTAATTTCGACGTTATATTGTGATAGACATTCTTCCCAACCTTTGCGGGTTCCTATTTTACTGGTTTGTGCAAGTAAACCTAGGTCAACTTCTTGCTGAGTAAGTTTAGCAAATTGTTTGTATAGGGGATAGTTGGGAGTAAGAAAAGTTTCTTTGCGATGTAGTATTGGTGGATTTACTCTGATGGAATAGTCGTTACTAGTGATTTTGAAGGTTTGTAAATGAATGCTAATACTTGTTTTCAGTGCCGGATGGGGGTCGGTGTCAAACTCAGGATAATATAGATAAGATATTCGCGGTTCATCTACATAAAATTTTATTAAAGTGGCATTTTCTGCACGTCCGAAAACCTGACTTGCACAACCTTCATAAATACGCAGGGTTGGGTCAATTTCGTTAAGAACGGAGATATGAATGTATAAAGCTCCACGGGTACGTTTACCAATTTTACTTTTGTCGCAAGCCGCTTTAATAAAACTTGCTTCTCCGACACTAAATAGTTTTTGATCTGCTACTTGACAAGCATCTTGGTAAGTACCGAAGAATGCTTTGATGTCGTGACGAATTTCTTCTGGTAGCTTGGACAATGGGGGACGTTTATCAAATTTAGTCAATGCGAGATAAACTTGAGTATCCAAAGAACGACGATAAGCGATCGCGTCCCATTCTGCTTCGTCTGTGGCTTGTAAAATGACTTTAAATGCTTTACGATAACTACCAAATTCTAAAAGTAATTTTTCTTCCGATTTGAGTTCTAGTTCTCCTTTGACTGGTATTCTGCCACGTTGGGTATAGAATTTCATCAATGGTTCTAGCTGTTTTTTACAATTTTCAAACTTTTTAGTTGCGATACGGATTCTCGGAGCGATCGCTCCAGAACGGAACCAAGCAGCACGAAAACTCTCTTTATGGGTATCGTCTCGAAATACAAAGTAGATTCCTAATGCGACGGGAATAGCATCTACTTGTAATACGTTATCTATATAAGTTTTTAATTCTTCCTGTTCGTAATATTTCTGGAAGGTATTACGGGAGGTGACAACACCATCACTATAAGGTATTTGGTGTTTGCTGTTAGGAGCATCTACTAAAACTTGTGCAGCGACAATCAATACTTTTTTAGATAACTCCCAAGCTTTCCATAAACATTCACGACGCTCTTCCGAGTCTTCAATTACATTCAGAATGTAGCCTAAGTTAACAACATCAGCGTTTACTCTTCGTTTTCTAGAAGCATAGTAAGGATCCCAACCACTACTTTTGTACCCCAGATGCTTCAGCTTTTTCATATCGTAGCCATGTCCGCACCCATAGTCAAAAAAACTGGTTTTTTTGGTGATGATTTTTAACTCCATCGCCAGTTTCACAGGACGTGATATATCTGTACGATGAATTGCAGCTTTATGGCGTTCGATTGCTGTAGCTTCTACCATAGGGAATAAGAAACAGACTTTTACATTAATTTTCTACATCTATATAGTTTCCAATGGTTTCATTCTTTGGTAGATAATTCAATCAAATCTTCAATTTTCTTGATATTTGGATCTCCTGCTAAGTAACCAATACCACGATGTAAATGTAAGCGAAACTGAGTCATGAGGGTTTCTTTATCTGTACCTAAACCGTCGTTATAGCAACGTTGTTTGAGGGCTAATAGCAGCATATCAGCTATTTCCCCGCCAAATACTCGCCATGTCATTTCTACATTACTATACTGATTTATGGGTGTTGAGGAAGGTTGTGTTGGTTCGGATAGGGAGCGACATAAAGCCCAACGACATAGTATATTCCACTGGTCTATTTTGGTTTGACGTTTAAGTTTTGTTAATTGGTCTTTTGCTGTTTGGGATATTCGGATACGTTCTATTGGGGTTTCCATAGGTTTTCGTTAGTGGTAATTGGTGATTTCTCAAGTTCAAAGTATTTTAATTGGCTCCATCATGGAGTTCATAAAATTTATCTGAAGGTAGCCATTGGCAAAATTCTTCAAAGTTAATTGTATTAAATAGTGATTGAATCATTTCTAGAATTTGAAGTGTAGTTTTTAAAAACTTGAATATCAGCCAAATTTATTACTTTATTGTATAATTCTTAAATCTAAATTATTTTCTTACTATTGTAGGCACGTCACTAAATTATCTATTACCAAAAATATCCGGATTCTACGGTTGTCTGACGTTTTTTCGGGTCATATCTTAAAAGATATTCATGAGCGATCGCTTGATTTTTTCTGAGTTTTTCGACTTCGGTTTTTCCGATTTCTGTGTCGGTGGAAAGTAATATTACTTGGTGGGATGCTGAGGGGAAGTAACGTTCTATGAGGTTACTTCTGTGGGATGAATCTAAGCGTCCGAGGGGGGTATCTATTGCAATTGGGAGTCTGCGTCCGGAGATTCGTGCTAGTCCCCAAAGGAATGCGATCGCAAGCAGCTGTTTTTCTCCAGCTGAGAGTCGATGTTTGGGGACTGATTTTCCTTTGAGGTCGTAGAGGGAAAGGCTGAAGGTATTTGTATCAATAGATATGCGGTGTACTAGGTCTGATTTGTGCAAGAGGTAACGAAAACATTCTGTTACTTCAATTTCGAGTTTATTGAGTTTGCGGAGGGTGAGTTTTTCGCGGAATATTTGTAGGGTTGTTTGGACTTTTGAGGATGCATTGATTATATGTTCTGTGTTATGACGGTCTATATTTTTTTCTGTATATTCTTTTAGGTATTTTTTAGTTTTGTTGATATCGTCTTCTAATTCTGTTTGATGACTACGAGAGACTTCTAATTTAGCTTTTAATTGAGCTACTTTATTTTGTGCTTCTTTCAGATTATCTACTAGTTTTTTATATTCTTCTGGTTCTGCTGCGGTTTGTATTTGTCTTTCTAAGTTAATAATTTCTTCTTCTTTATTTTCTAGTTTTTTTATCTGCTGTTTGGCAATTTTTTGAGAGTTATATAAGTAGTAAATAACATTTCCTAATTTACTTAAGGTTTCGGCATCTGCTAGTAACCAAGACTCTTCTGGTTGCAAAAAGCTAGAGTTGATTGTGTCTGCGTCTTGCTCTAAAAAAAGTTTAATTTTATCAACTTGTTTAGCGGAAATTTTTGATTCTTTCATCCAAGCAAGTAAACGTTTATCTCTTTCTAATAAAACATCTCTAGCTATTTGAGCTTGTTGGATGCGGACTTCCTTTTCTCCTTGGGTTTGTGCTTGTGTAAGTAGATTCTCAACTAATGCTAATGGTAAGACTCCAGCTGCGAGGTCGCACATCCCCTCGCGAGTGGTTTCTACTTCCTCGGTTTTATCTTTTTTCAGTTGGTCAATTTGACTGCGATCGCTGGCTATTTTTCCGCCTTCTGAGACAAATTTATTGAATGCTTCTTGTTGTTTTTTTTCAGCTATATGTAATTTTTCATTGATAAAGTTTGTTTGACTATTTTCTGCTTCTAAGTCATGTTGTAATTTACTCAAATTTGCTTCTATTTTTTCTAGGTCTTCTAATTCTTTAGTATCAGCTAGTTCTTTACGTTTGCGGTTAACTAAAATATCTATATCAATTGCTAATCTTTCGGCTAATTCTAAACCTAACAAGTTACGAATTGCTTCCACAACTAATAATGGGGGAACTTCCTGTTCTGCTAATTCTTTAACTTGTTCTCCATCAAATAAAAATAAATTAGAAATACCTAAAGGGAGAAGGTTTTCTATATATTCATCCCAAATATTTGCTAAACTGTCAATTCCCCAGGTTTTATCTTCTTCTTTAAAGATTCCTAAGTTATCTTTCCCTTCTTTAGGGAGTCTTGACCAGTTTCTGACAATTCGATATAAGACTGGTTGGTCATTTTCAATATGTTCAAAGGCTAACTCAATTTGGGTCATCTCATAGGGTTGAGCTTGACTATTAACGCATTGAGATAAAAAGTCACTATAGCTTAAGTTACCACGGGTAGAACATTGGGCACGGTGTCCATAAAGTGCAAGACGAATTGCATCCATGAGGGTAGTTTTTCCACCACCATTCATTCCTCCGAGGAGGACTATAGGTTTGAGATCATTTTCTTTACTATTATCTTGATTATTAGTATTAAAGTTTATTTTTTGTTCTCCTGGACGGCGGTGGCGGTTTCCACTTTTCGGGGGTCTTCTCTTCGGCACTGGGAGGTGGCGACGGGTCTTTCGTAGGAGGCTCCGAAGCAGGTTCGTCCTCCTCTGCCTCCAATAGCTCGGCAACCATCTTGCGGACCGCGTGATTAGGAACGAGGCGTCGACTGTCCGCATCCGGGAGATTCTCACCCGTCAGCGGCGACGCATCGTGCGTACTGAGCCATTCGGCAATCCTCTCCTGTATTGCGGACACAATTTCCAACAGAAATACAAAAAGAAAGAAGGACTCACCCTCTCGTAGGTGTGACCGTCGCCAATGAGTATGACTGGGTCGCGAAAGGTTTCGAGAGTCAACGGACAACAAAGCGCGTCGATGTCGGCCGTCGAAGAAGAAGAAAAGTCCGAACGTTGCCGTCGCATATAATGACTGCTCTTCTCAAAACACACGCAAAATAGCTTCCGAAGTCCCTGCCTGACGTGGGGGTTTCGTCCGTCTGTTTAAACATTTTCCTCATCCTTACTATACTGCGCGTGGAGCTAGCGGGAGGACTGGAGGTGCCACCACCACGGGCGCCACAAGCGCCGTCGTCCCCGTAGAAAGCGATGATGATGTCGCATGAGGCAAGTCAGCAGGGTGTGAATTGAGCTTGGATCGGAGTCTCGCCGTAAATCTGGATATCGTCGAATCAGGCGAGCTTACGCCGTCTCTGACGACGCTCCTGAGCTGCGTGTCGAGCGGGTGTCTTTGGAGATGGGTACGTATCTCGGACCATGCGACAAGGGTACCGAGAGAAAAGAGGGCGATGCGTCGCGGCGCTTCGGGTGCGTCGGCCTCCGCCACTTTGAGAAGGGCCTGAGGCACTCCTCTGGCGGCGAGCTCCGCGCAGAGCTCCGGGCCGTTCCTGGCGAGATTGCCGAGAGCACCTGCGGCGTTGGCTCTTGTTTTGTCATCGTCGCGATCGCTTTCCAGAGCTTGGACGAGCGGCGCGACGGCGGCGACGAGGTACGGGTAGAGAGTGGGCGAGTGAAAGGCGGCGTTGCCGAGGGCGA
>JBCCDM010000202.1:0-11232 GCA_039030795.1 Cyanobacteria bacterium P01_A01_bin.84 | reverse complement strand
GAAATACTTAAATAAGTAAAAATAACTTAACATAAACGCCACATTAATTTTCAGGTATTCTAGAGAATTAGGAATGGGATATTTAAAAAGTTTTATATATTCAATCAGCAACGCCGAAGTAATTAAATCCACCGCTAATACTTGACCTCATGATTTTTGATGGATTTTTAGTGAATACTTGATTAGTCTACAATGGACGTCTCTGGGAAAGAATTTGTAGATGTTCCATAGAACGTCTATACAAGGGTTCTGATTAGCACATATCTAATTTCTGGAGATGTCCAGTATTCATATAGAGATACGAACAGTATAATGCAGACATCAAATAAAAATATCAAAATAGGGTATTGCTGAATCGAGAGACAAAATTTGCATCTAAATAGTAGCATTACGAAGTTTAGAAAAGTAGTTTCGTTTATGCGAAAAATAAATTTATGCGAAAAATAAATTGTGAGCGGCTCATACAAGTACTCCAGTAATCCAATATTGCCACGTGGAGGTAAAACTGGAGACTTAAAGATAGTATTATAGGACTTAGGCAAAAGCGACGCAATCCAATCATTACATTAGCTAACCCTACACGTAGTGACCGTCGCTTTAGACAAATCTTCGTTGCGTAAGTCCTGTGCTAGTATTGCCTCGAGGACGTGAGATTACTGTATTTAGTGCAAAATTATTATACTCTTAGAAAATATGGGTCAAGCTCAAACATCATCTTCATTACCAACTTCAGCCACAATGCCTCAATTGCGAGTTTTACACCTCGCAGGTTCTCGTGTTTCTGAATTCTACTACAACCTATCAATTATATATGCCAAGGAAGTCGTACAACCAGTTGGTGTTAGTAGCCACTATGCAGTGGTGCATCCTGATGGTATGTGGCAATTAGGAAGCTCTTTAGACTCCATGTCAGAAAAAATGTCACTTCAGAATATGATTTCCCAACTGCCTCAAATTGATGTAGTAGTCCCTCATATGTTCTGTTTCCCTGGTATGACGAGTTTCCGTGCCTTTTTTGAGGATATTCTTGGTTTACCTATAGTGGGTTCACCATCCCAGACCACAGCACTTGCAAGCAACAAAGCCCAGACACGAAATATTGTATCCGCATCTGGTGTAAGAGTCGCCAAAGCACAGCACCTCTGTCAGGGAGATACTCTGACAATGGAACCTCCGTTTATTGTGAAACCAAACTCGGAAGACAATTCTTTGGGGGTAAATTTGGTATGGAATGAAGATGAAATCGCAGAAGCATTGCGGGTAGGATTTGAATTTGACGAGACCCTGTTGATTGAAGATTATATTCCTGGAAGGGAACTACGTGTCGCTGTAATCGAACGTGGGGGAAAATTATTAGTACTGCCGATGGTAGAGTACTTATTCTCTGAGGAACACCCTATCAGAACTGTAAGTGATAAGCTCGATCTTCAACCTGACGGAACACCAAGTAGGCAGAATAATAACACAGCAGCAAGACGAGTCTGCCCTGCGAATGTCACACCAGAATTATTTGAGAAGCTCGCTGATGCTGCCAAACGGGCACATATCGCTTTAGGTTGTCGCGATTACTCTTTGTATGACTTCCGCGTACACGCAGAAACTAACCAGCCTTATCTACTTGAAGCAGGATTATTTTGGTCTTTCGGCAAGATTAGTGTGATTTCGCTGCTGCTTAAGGTTGATGGACAAAGTTTGGAGGATGTGGCACTGGAGTTATGGAGTGGGGCTGCGGGAAGGACTCGTATTGGTTGTGGTTCGCTGTTTAAGTATGTGAAATCCCAGTGAATCAAAATCCCAGATTTCCACTCGTTTTATGTCTGAGAGTATCAAATTTATGAGTATATAGAGACGTAGAGTTTTTACGTCTCTAGAAAGATTTATTATTTCAAAGTGAGTTCGTAGAAGCCTTTTAAAAAGATAGATTGAATTAATCTCCTCCTGGTTCGACCAATTTACCAATGTTGAAGTCTATTCTTGTCCAGTTCCTTAGTTTAAATAAGTTTTTTAGCAATAATAAAGGTATTTGCCAATGATGTAATGTCAAAAATGGGATTGGATCGTCCAAGCGATAAATAGCATCAGTCCCGCTAATGATATTAGTAATCCAGGCTCTTAATTCTTGAAAAGAACGGATACCTGTAAGTCGCCAAATTTCATGATAAAGCCAGTATGTTGGTTTGCTATTTGGTAAGGTTTTTAAAGGTTGTGTCTGAATTTCGTTACCCAAGTAAGCATCTGCCACTTCTGGATGGTTGTAAAAAGTTGTAATTGCAGAATGAGTTCTAGGATTACATTCAATTGCATAAATATTGCCATCTTCAGCTTCAATAAAATCGAAGGAGAGCTGTCCGGTTAAAGATAACGCTTTTACAAAGCTTGTTACCCATTCACGGATTTTCGGATGTTCAACATTTTCATAATTGACTTGGAAAGCAGAAGATTCACAACAGCAGTGCAACTGCACCTCTCCACTACGAACAGTACTATGGGTACAATACTCTTTCCCCGGAATAAATTCTTGCATTATCCAAGGTTTTTGTGGACTTATGGGTAAGCTTTGAATAAATTCTTCTGTTTTTGCAGCAGTTTCACAGGGTAGCTTGGTCAAATCCAATCTACGCACTGAGTCGTAAGGTATACTTTTGATTATGTATTGCCGCTTTTCTTGGGAAAAATCAAAGTTTAAAACTTGTTCGGGTGAAGTAATTTTGAAAGATTTTGGAACTGATAAACCAAGGCTTTGTGCTTTCTCACTGAAGGCAAATTTATCATCGAGCATTGTGCATTCTGATGCGTTAACGTGAATGACTTCACAATGTTGTGATAAATTTACCTTGGCTAAAGCGTCGTAATAGCTAGCTACTGGACTGGTAACGGGAATGTAGACATCGATTTTTTCTTGCTTGATGATATCAATAAGTGCCTGAGTATATGCTGTGGGTTCTTTTTCTGGTACTGGAGTTGTATAAAACTTATCTACCGAGTTAGAAAATCTATGACCTGATAACCAGTATTTATGAGTCTCTATCAATACAACTCTGTGACCAGCACTGTGAAATGAACGGGCTAATTGTAGTGCCTTTGTCATTTTCGCACCGCTAATCAAAATATTTTTAGTGTTAGCTGTAACAATAGCTTTTTCTCTAAAGGGTTTGCCCATCGTACTCCACAGCAGCGACAGTAAAACAATAAATAGATTTACTGGCAGTACCAATAAAAGTAATGTCAGAGTCGCAATATTTTTAAGTAAAGCATTTATCCGGAATATTACGCTAACAGGTTGTAATTTTGATGTTGTATGAGACTCAGACAAAGAAACGGATTGCGCCATAGGTGTTTTGAAGCAAACAGCAAAAAGAAAGAAGAATACACGAGAGAAGCAGAAGACAAAATAAAGTTAATAAGGAGTGATGTAAAAACAAGTTGTACAAATTTTACCTGAAATGCTTTCTCAATATACTTTTCATATAAAAAGTGTTCAGGTTATTTTTACACGAATCCTAAAATCGCAGTGAATCGGATTTATATCCTTTTGACAATTTCCCTAAGTTCTTGTTTTCAGGCAGGGCTGTTTCATTTTTCGAGATTCCAAAAAACCTACCCTTGAAAGGAATGGGGTGGGGACTATATATGATAATCTTACCTATTAAGTATGACATCATAATTGTACGAACAAGAAATATGAGAAATCATTCATATCAACACCCTAGGTTGTGTCCCTCCAACCCACCCCAAATAAGAAAATAAAAACAATTTTTACTGCTTATTGTGGTTTTTCTCTAAAGAATGAAATAGCCCTACCTGTTTGAAGAGGGCAAGGGTGACGTTCTATTGCTCTGATTCATTTCTGCTTTGTACAGATGTGATGATTCTGGTCAGAATAATCACATCTCAGGTGGGGAGTCGTCGGATAATTGTCAAACCATCTCGAAGAGGTAGTAATACTTGCTCAACCCTAGAATCCGATGCAATAACTTGATTAAATTGCGCGATCGCATCACCATTGGGAGTACGCTGTTCGGATGGTAAATATACCTGCCCTTGAAATAGAGTATTATCAACGCAGATAAATCCTCCCGGAACTAGGAGATTTGCCTCCAGTAATATTTGAAAATACTGGATGTATTCCTTTTTATCAGCGTCTATAAATACAAAATCGAAGGATTCACCCGCCTTCGCTAACTTATGGAGGGTATCTAATGCAGAGCCTAATTCTACGCGAATTTTTGACCCATGTTCAGATTTTTTAAAGGCTTTTTCCCCAAATTCAGCAGCGTAAGGGTCTACCTCACAAGCTACTAGTTCTCCTTCTGGGGGTAGTGCTTCTGCCATTGCTAAAGCAGAATAGCCAGTGAACATACCAATTTCCAGAATTCTTGTAGCTCTACTCATATGTACAAACATTTTTAATGTTTGCCCTTCCACATGACCAGAAAGCATTTCCTGTTCTAATTGACGTACTGTTGTACCGTCAGAAAAACGTTGATTCCATGCTTCATAGGCTGTTTCATTTGCTAATGAAGCAAGAGGATCTGATTGGGTTGTACTTACATTTTCTAGATAAGGATCTAAACCTGCTGCTAAACGATAAGCAAAGCCAATTTGAGCTTTCAGTTCATTAGGTAAATCAGTTAGTTGATTAGTAGTCTGTACTATCTCAAATAACTGCTTGGCTAGGATACCTATAGGAGTGACAGGTCTCGCAATTGGTTTTTGTGGTTTCTGAGCAATATCCATCATTATTTTTCACTCCCAACTAATTCTGATTCTACTTCGTAAGTAGGATAAACATCGACACCTTCACCACCACGAGGAAATTCTTTACAGATTCTTTTATGCTCAGCTAATCCTTCTGCAAGTTCATCAGGGGTAAAGTCATTGACAAAGAAACACTCTCCGATAGGTTTGGGTACTGCTGCTCTTTGCTTCCCATCACGGGTCAAACTAATAGATTCTGTAGCTTCCCATAGCAGGTCTGCATTTAACAAAGGATGGTCTAAAGATAGACCAATACGGCTCATTAAGCCTAAAATACGATCTCTATCTTCAGAGGTTATATAACCTCTACGTGCTGCCAAAGTAGCAGATAAAGCCATATCAATATTTACTGCATGACCATGAAAAATAGGCACCCGGGGAGCCAATTCTAGTGTGGGACTCCAGGAGTGACCATAAGCAATTACCCTGTCTAAGTCTAGTTCTCGCAAGTTAGGAACTTCAAATTCCAACATTTTTTTAATTGCTTTATAAGTCACTTCACGAGCAGCTTCTTTAAGCTTTTCATTGGCATCAATATAGCCAAAATGAGTACGAAGCAATTCATCTCCATATTTATCAAGTAACTCAAAAACTTCTTTCTGACCAACAACAGCTATTTTAACTAGCTCTGCCATACCATTACGTACCTGGTCAGTAGGCAAAGTTTTTAAGAAAGAGAAGTCCAGAAAAACCTTTGAAGAAGCATGATAAGCACCCAAACGGTTCTTCAGTTTCTTGTGGTTGACTGCAACTTTAATTGCAACACTAGCATCAACCAAGCCGATAAGGGTTGTAGGAATACGAATGTAATTACTACTGCGTCTGTAAGAAGAACAAGCAAATCCTGCTACATCTGTGACTAAACCACCTCCAATAACTAGCACAGGTTCTTTACGAACTAGCTTAAAGTCAGCAAAAGCATCGATAATTTTCTCGAAGGTTTGAATTGTTTTATTTGGTTCAGTAATAGTGATGGGGAAAACCGTCAGATCAATACCGTAATGCTGGAAATATTCCCGCATTTGAGTGCCGTAGAACTTATTGACGTTAGTGTCTACAACAGCCAAGCACCGTCCAAACTTTTCATAACACTCAGCTAGTTCTTCGTTGCCAATATTAAATACACCATCGACATAGACAAGACTGTAATCAATTTTTTCATATGCCTCTATATGAAAAGCTTTATCGGTAGCTTCTAACTTTGACTGAACAATACTCATTGGTGTTTGACCTTTAGTTAAATAAAAAACTTAAAAAATAGCCTTTTTCCATTACTCACACTCTACTAGCTACGCTCTGATGGAATGTAGAGATAGTCGGGAGAATTTCATTTATCTAATTCGCGATCGCAAATCGTGCTTAAACTAACCTCTCTTTTAATTTTAAAAAGAGGTCTATTTAACCATTGGAGGTCATATATTCCTCCATACAAAGGTGATTATGAAGCAACGATCCATCAAATGTAGAAGTATCTACAACGACAAAATAGCCTACGGTTTAGAAGTATGCGCTAAACTTCAAAACTCTAAGCATTATTGGAAGAAATTTATACCCTTCATCTATATCTAAACCCGTAGCAGTTAGCAATGATTGTAAGTAATAAAAGGCTTGCAGTAATTGAATTATGGATTGCTATTAATCTCAGGAGCAGTCAAATCAACCACTCGGAGTGTTAAGAAACTCTTTACATTTCTAAACATACCATCCTTTTCACATTATTGCACAAGGACAAAAAATTTTTTCTTAGGGATGGTTTAATATTCAGACTCTTTACCCTGTATCTTAAATAATACGGTATAGTCCGATATTATCATTTCTATTCAATTTGTGTTGAATCAAAGAAAATAAATAAGAATATATTTAGCGTTAAGTCTGCCTCGGATTTTTATTTCTCAAATAAGTTGACTTTTCTACAGTAATATTTTATATGACCTCTTTATTTCATTTTGAGTTAATATTTAAATGGACGTTGAATTAAGGTGTAGGGTTAAAGTAAAAAATGCAAATTTAGATAACATACAATTTTTAAGGTTGGGATGGTGCGTTACGCAACGCTAAGTGAACCCTACAGAAGGCAGCTTATTTAATCCATGTTCCTAAAAACTAATGAAGTGGAAAGTATCACTTCAAACCGATAAAGGAAATACGAAAATAAAAGTAAAACTTCAAGTTTTAGAGATTAAAGAATATATTCTCCTTTAATATTTGACAGTAAACGTAAAAAGTATACGCTCAATAAATCAGGGCGGACTACCAGTTCGGGAAAGATTTTACGTCATTTGAGGCTTGTCACTGAGCAATTTACCCCGGATTATTGAACGGATACCATAAAAATATATCCATGATGTTCTAGTTAGCACAAGAAGAAGCAGAAAATCAGTATCGTGAGGTAATGAAATCCATCAATAAATTGAGGGAGAATGTCAATCTGTCGCATTGTTCGGTTATCTGACTACATTGATAGGGTCATCTTTGTACTAGAATGACTGGGTATTAAAGATTATCCGCCCAGTCATGAATTTGATTGATATATCTTAAAGCTTTAGTTCTAAAGCTTTATTTTCTAATCTTTAGATATTGAGCTAGCTCTGAGAGTTTTATTTTTTCTGAAATTCATACACAGCAAAAAGACTATGAGATGCACCTAACCCTTGTTGCAAATTCCATTCCAAGTCTCTAAGTAGATAAGCTAATTGTGGTTCAATTAAATTTGCTCGTGGGTCGTCAAAATGTAGATTTTGAGCCTGAATCACAAGATTACGAATTATGCGGATGCAATTCTGTACGTATGGTTGCCTATGTATAGGAGTATCCATTTGTAGTTTTTGTATATCTTTCTTTTTATTTAGAGCTTCTATTGTTTCACCGACAATGATATTCCAACTATTTTGTAAATTTTGAAAAAAACTGTTTAAGTAAGGATGATCCGGATGGGGTTTGTATTGAAAGATTAGTTCATTGAGGTCGGTACGAGTGTTAGGTTCATATAAAGAATTGATTGCTGCACGAAGAGAAGGAGCTTGGGAATTATATTCCTGTGTGTCCATATGACGACCAACTAAAATAGAGCGATCGCACAATATACGTTCTTTAATTTTGATACCGAAATTTTCAACACTATCACAAACTACTTTATCTAGTTCTTGAGCGCTCCAGTAACGGATGGGGAAAATTTCCACATCAACTGAGGGTCTAATATCTAGAGGATAGATATAAGACATTGAATAATTTCGCATTCCAGTAGGTGTAGCATCTAAGTCTCCCCAGTAACATGGCCATTCATATGAATAGCGACCAAGTAAATCTGCTACAAAAATTGTGTTACCATCTGTATGCTGGCAAATATTTTTCAGTAAGTTTTTAAAAGCATTGTTATCTAAATGAGATAAGGAACCGTAGGATGAAAAGTATATATCATAAGGTACCTCTTCTGGATTTATAGGTAGACCTTCATTTAAGTCTGCAACAACAAATTCTGTCTGGGAATGATTATTATGGAATGCCTTAGCTTTCGCTATCATTGCAGGACTGATATCAACTCCTTTGTAGAAATTAATATCGGAATATTCTAATAAATTTTTGGTTTGAGCATCTAAAGTTGGTAATGTTTGCGGCAGTGTAGTAAGGATATTTAAACCTTCTCCAGCACCACACCCCAAGTCCATAACGCGAATTCCTTGATTATTAATTCTTTTATACTCAACAAGTCTATGCATAAATGAACTTAGAACTCGACGAGTATACCTATCCTCCCAATAACGTCTTACATGGTCTTGCTTGCCAAATCTACCAGGAGAATAGCGCTCGTATGCTCCGACTTCCACAGCTTTAGCGTAATTATTTAAAACGCTCTCTTGATTTATCGGCATAATTAATCTCAAGAAGTTTCCATAGTCAACTTGTGATTCTTATCATACGACCTAGGGGAGGTATTATGGAGGAGTATGAAATTTTGCAACAAAACATCCGCGATCGCTCGGTTTTATAGTCTTTATGTTTGCGGGTCTTAAGTTCTAGATAAAACAGTAAAAAAGACAGGTTTGATTTTTAAAACCTGTCCGACCATTTCTATTAATTTTAAATCTGTAATTGAGTCAAGATTTAGAAATTCATTTCCGCAGCTTGAACTTTCTCAACTTGCTTCTTCTTCAGAACAAGCATGATTTGAGCCAACATCACTAAGGAAATAAAGGCTACTAACCATATAATTCTCTTAGAATCTTGCAATACTATTTCCACATCTTTTTGACCAAAACCACCTACATTAGGATTGTTTGTTAAAGCATCACCAGCAGAAACTGTTGTACCTTCAGAAACGATTAATTCTGGACCTGGAGGAACAGTATCAGTTATAACTTCACCAGAATCAGTTTGGATACTAACTAAATACTTTGTGCTACCAGATGCATCTTCTTCCTTAGCAATTTTGCTAATGGTTCCAGCCGCAGAAGCTGTATAAGCGGTATTATTGCTTTTTTCACCAGTTGGGTAAACTTGTCCCCGTCCGCGATTACCACCGACATAAACCGAATATTTTCCGAAGTGAATATTCTTGTCTGTGCCTGGGTCGGGAGAAAGAACTGGAAAAACCATTTCCTGGTACTGTTCTCCAGGTAAAGGACCGACGATGACAACGTTTTCGCTATTCTCGTTGTATGTCTGATAATACATACCCTCAATTTCTTCTTTCATCTCCTCGGGGATTCTATCCTCTGGAGCAATTTTGAAGCCTTCGGGTAGCATTAATACTGCCCCAACATTTAAACCAACTTTGGAACCGTCTGCACCTACTTGCTGTACTTCAGTATCGTAGGGCACTTTTACTACAGCTTTGAACACGGTGTCAGGAAGTACTGCTTGGGGTACTTCTACTTGAGTCACTTTCTGTGCTAAGTGGCAGTTAGCACATACAATTCTTCCTGTAGGTTCTCGTGGGGTTTCTGGATAAGTTTGCTGTGCCCAGAAAGGATAAGCAGCAGCTGTTTGAGGAAATGCAAAATTGCTGGTAAAGAAAAATGTTACTGTTGCGATCGCAATCAATAATGTTTTGGCAATTAAAGACGCACTGCGAGCCAATGTCGCTGATTTACAAGGGTTTCTCATCTCTATAAGGACAATGATTCTCCAATATTTCTACTAGTCACTGGTCAACTGGTTCACAGTCGAAGGCTTAAATTCTCTTTAAAATACTACAAGGCGGCATTTTCTATGCCCACCAAGGTTCTTCCTCTGTACGGAAATCGGTTTCTGTCCAACTTGTTAGAACGATTTTGTCGTCTTGGCTGTTAGCGTGAGATAAAGCTAAAGAACGAGGAGCAGGACCGCGAACCACCTTACCAGTTGCATCATACTGGGAACCATGACAAGGGCACTTAAATTTGTTCTCAGCGACATTCCACGGTACTACACAACCCAAGTGAGTACAAATAGCATTGATTCCATAGTCACTGATTGCTTCACTACTTTCTACTACAATGTATGTAGGGTCGCCTTTTAGCCCCTGGACTAAAACGCGATCGCCTGTATTATGGCTATCTAAGAAAGAACTCAGACTAATATCATTACCTAAAGCATCTTTGGCTGTTGTACCACCCCCAGTACCACCACTACTAGGTGGAATAAAGTAGTTAACAACAGGATACAATGCTCCTAGAGCTACTCCAGTCACTGTTCCAAACGTTAAAAGATTCATGAATTGACGCCGTCCCATATCGGGTACGTCCATTGATTCGGAAAACTGAGCCATAACCTACGCGTTCAATTTAAACTTTTTTACAATATTGACAGGAGTCCAATCAGGAAGAAAAGCTCTTGTCTGGGTCGAGATGACCAAGCCCACAAACATATTAGAACTATCTTTATTAAGATTGATTCCAATATCTTTAATTTGTTAGCATTACATTTCTTTATATTTCTATCATACTTGAGTTATCGAACTTAACATCATAACTAAATGTAAAATATAATTTCAAAGGGGCTATGACTGGGAAAGAATTACATCAACTCATACTTAATAGATGGGGGCGTTCATTTGACGTTCAGTTAAGACGCACCCAAGGTAAAATCTTTGTGCAGGTAATGTGGAAATATCTCGAGCAGGCTTCATTCCCTCTTAGTGAATCTGAGTACCTCGAACACCTTGATAATATTGCTAATTACATAAGTAGTTTAGGTGGGGGACAAGAAGTTGAAAGTTTTATCCGAGAAACTAAAGAGCGTCCTAGACTGGGTAAAACGGTGAGTATTCCTTTAGATTTAGGGGAACGTTCTGCTGAATGGTCTGTCTAATATGGAATATGTGAAGATAAAAATATATTTTATTCTGAAAAAATCATACATTGATATATATTTATGGACACTTATTGACAGATATTTTTAATATCGTAATTGTAAGTTATTTTGTAGTAATTAGGCTGATCTAACTAATAAGTAAATGAGATAAAAACTAGATTATTTTAGGGGTAAATAAGTATT
>JBCCDM010000201.1:0-11246 GCA_039030795.1 Cyanobacteria bacterium P01_A01_bin.84 | reverse complement strand
TTTCAGGTTTTTAGCCATTACTAATCTATTTCTGGTGTTGATGAAGAGAGAGGTAATTCAATTATAAATTCAGTTCCTTTGCCTAAAATTGAATTACAAATTAATTTTCCATCATGTTTTTCGACCACAATTTGTTTAGCGATCGCTAAACCTAAGCCTGTACCTTTACCAACACTTTTGGTAGTAAATAAATGGTCAAATATTCTGGCTTTTACCTCTTCGCTCATACCTCCACCATTATCAGCAATTGATATTTTTACATAGTTATTTTCGACCGATGTTTTAATAATTATTTTGTTGCAAATTGTCTTATTTTTTTCAAAGCTAAGTCCTAAATTTGACTCATGTAAAGCATCAATTGCATTTGCCAGGATATTCATGAATACCTGATTTAATTGACCGGGAAAACCCTCTATCTCAGGTAAATTTTCCTCGTACTCAGTAACAACCTCAATGGTTGGATGGAGAGACGATGCTTTCAGATGATGTTTGAGAATTAAAATAGTGCTATCAATACCTTGATGGAGGTCAAATTTTTGTTTATGGTCGCTATCTTTACGAGAAAAAGTACAAAGACTGGTGCTGATATTCTTTAAGCGATCGCAAGCCATGGACATTGCATCAATCATTTTGGGAAAGTCTTCTAAGAGGTAATCTAATTCAACTTCCTCGGCATGGTTGAGAATTTCGTTTCCTGGATTTGGTAAAATTGCTCGATATAGTTGTAAATGTTCTGTAACTTCAAAAACATATGGTTTTGCTAGCTTGAGAGTAGCAGTAATAAAACCCAGAGGATTATTCATTTCATGGGCAACTCCTGCAACTAAATTACCCAGTGCAGACATTTTTTCGCCTTGTATGAGCTGAAGTTGAGTCTCCTGTAAGGTTGTCAAAGTTTTGCTTAGTTCGGCGGTTTTTTCTTCGACAGCGATAACATTACGGTATGCTCTCAGAGCAGCGATCGCAGTGGTAATCAATCGCTGTCGAGTTAGTTCAACTTTAAGTTTGTAGTCGTTGATTTCGTATTTGCGGATGATTTCCTCTTCTGGTGCTTCCCCTGGTTGACCCGTTCGTAAAATAATCTGTACTTGTTTATTTTTGAGTTCATCGCGAATATAACGAACTACATTTAAACCAGCATCATTACTTTCCATCACCACATCAAGCAAAATGAAGGCAATATCAGGATGATTGGCGATTAACTCTTGAGCTTCCGATCCAGAAAATGCATGGAGAATTGAGAGAGACTTGCCTTCAAAAACAAAGTTTTTCAAGGCTAATTCCGTGGCTTGATGAACCCCTCGGTCATCATCTATAATTATCGTTTTCCAGGTTTCTTTCTTTGTCGATAGATCGAGTGAATCTTCAACTAAAGAAACAGCTTCATCATCTTCAAGAAGAATTAAGTCATCACTTTCCAAAAGTAAAAGCTGTTCATCATCTTTAACTCCACCAGGGGCATTGTTATTTTTCTCAGATATCATATGTTGAGTCCTATTGGGAAGAACCTATTCACCAGAAGAGTGGGGAAGGGTCATTACAAATATTGTTCCCATACCCATTTTGCTACTAACATCGATCGTTCCTTGCAACTTCTGGGTAACTAAATTGTAGACTATGTGCAGTCCCAATCCTGTTCCACCTTGATTTCTGGCTGTGGTGAAAAACGGCTCGAATATTTTGCCTAAATTTTCCTTGGAAATTCCGCAACCATTATCACTATACTGAACTTTGATTTTATCTGCTTTTTGAGAGATATCTAAACGTAACAGCCCTGACTGTGCAGGTTGATATGCATGATCTAGGGAATTAGTAACTAAATTAGTGACAATTTGAGCCAAGGCTCCCGGATAGCTATTAATAGTAATTGTTTCGTCCCCGGATACTATTAAAGTGTGGTGTGTTTGTTTGAGTTTAGGAGCTAAACTCAAAGCAATTTCTTCTAGATATTCTTTCAGGTTAAAATGTCGCTGTTCCAAGTGGCTTTGGTCTACTGCAATCTGTTTAAAGCTCTGAATTAATTCTCCGGCTCTATGCAGGTTACTAAGCATCAATTGGGCGCTTTCTCCTGCGGTCTCTAGATAGTTATTCAGAACGGAACGTTTGAGTTGTCCTTGATTGACGGTTTGGCTAAAACGTTCGGTTTCATCAACGAGGGTGGAAACAACAGTAATACTGGTGCCCACCGGGGTGTTGATTTCATGGGCAACTCCAGCAACTAATCCTCCCAAGGCTGCCATCTTTTCCGACTCTACGAGTTGTTTTTGGGTGGTTTTTAGTTTTTCTAAAGTATTAGAAAGTTCTTCTGTTCGTTCTTGTACTTTTTGTTCTAAATTCTTATACAGACGAGCGTTTTCCAAGGAAATCGCTGTTTGAGAACAAATTAGGTTCAGTAATTCAATCCCCTCGGTACTGAATGCTTCTTTGGTCAGATTGTTTTCTAGGTAAAGAATTCCTGTAAGTTTGCCCTGATGAATGATAGGGGCACATAAAATTGATTGGGGTTGGTTAGTTTGGAAATAGTCATCATTAGCAAATCTTGTATCTGTATTAAGATTATTAATTGCTAAAGTTTGACAGATACGGTAAACGTAGCGAACTATGCTCCAAGGAAGTTGTTGGACTTCTTGGGTCAGAGTTGAAGGTATTATTGATATATTTGATACCTTTGTATTATTCCTAGGAATCTCAGCAACTGCGATCGCTTCAATGATGAAGTCTTCGGCAGTAGGTGAGAGAAATATACCTTTATCTGCACCTGCGTTTTCAATTACTACTGACATTAAGGTAGAGAGTAATTGATCGAGATAAATTTCCTCGGAAATCGCTTGGGAGGATTTTATAACTGTAGCTAAGTCGAGAGCAGAAGCGCTGCTATTGCTAGTTTTAAAAGTTACATTTTGAGCAAAAGCCGATTTAATAGTGCTGAACAAGTTAACTGATTCTTGCTCAAGAATAGGAGTAAGTAGTTTGGGATAGCGCTTTTCTAAATCCTTGGTTTTTGCTGGGCTTCCCCAACGTGCGTAACAGTAGTAAGCTTCTTGCATATAGCTAGCTGCAAATTTTTCCTTACCCCAGTTAAGACAGAATTTAGCTGCTAGTTCGTTAGCAAGACCAAGCTCATGCAGATATTCGTTTTCTTTAGCTCCAGCGATCGCGCGATCGTATAGTTCTATTGCTTCTAATTTTTTGTCTAAAACTCTTTGTTGCTCTGCTTTGATTAAATGATAATGATGTAAATAATTCATGGGGGCATATTTTGCCCACTTATGTAGTTGTTCTAAGCTTTCTTCGACCTGGGTGAGGATTTCTTCTTGCTCTGCTGATGAAGCACTTGTAAACAATGATAGTCGAGCTAAGGCACCATAAAAACAGGAAATAGGGATTAATAATGTTGCCGGAACCATGCGTGCATACTCAGTAGCAAGAGAGACATATTTAGCTGCTTCTGGAAAATTTCCGAATAAACAATTGAGCATTAAGTTATTGACATATATGTATGCCATGGGAGTAGTAACGTTTTCGTGCTCAAACTGGGATAATAATTCCTCAGCATTACAAATATCACCGACTAAATTACAGGGTTCTTCATTTTTACCCAATAAGTTAGCAACTGCTTGATGCCAAATACATAAGAAATTTAAGTAATACTCTTGTTTAATTTGGGTGATTGCTTGAGTGTAGTTGACAAAATCTTGCTCTACTTCTGATAAGTTGTTACCTGTGAGATAAGAATAATAAGCATAAATTGCAGAAGGTAGTGCAGAAAATTCTAAATCTCCAGTTTCCAAACCAACTTGATAGGCATTTTGTAAGGTGGGAAGTGCTGTCCGTATCGGTTCTCGCCAAATGCTAATGTGGGTACCAATTAAGAATAGAATTTTAGCTTTAAAAGCTTGGGTATTAAAACTAGACAATATATCTAATGAAAGTTGACCAAATTGATAACCCAATTCAAAATCTTCAGCAGCACAGAGTAAAACACCATAAAGCACGTATGCAAAAGCCGAGATAGGAGCATTACCGTTTTTTACCGAAAGATTGACCATTTCCAGGACAATCAATGGCATTAAATTAGGCATAATCGAAAACGCAGCTCCCCAGATACCTGACAAAATTTGCATTGCAGCTAATTTGTCTGGATCTTTCATTTCTGGCAGTTCAATTAATCGATCTGGTGTTTGTCCCTCTAAGTTTGCTGCTGTTGCAACAAATCCTTGCCCAATGGTTTCTGGATTAGGATTTTCAGGGAGGTGAATTCCCAATAAATTCAGAATTCCTAATCCAATATCAACAGCTTGCTTTAATTGATTCTGAGCAATATTAGCTTGGATTTTAACTTCATAAACTTTGATTCTATCGAGTAAGTTATCAGCACCCTTGATTACAACATCTATGTACTCTTCCATTGTCAAATAATTGCTATTGAGATAAGCAACTTCTGCTGCTGTATTATGGAGTGCTAAAGTCAGTTCATATTGGCTTTGCCAGCAGTTTGCGATCAGTAAACTAATTCCCATCTGTAAATACCCTTGGGCAGCAGTATAAGCGGTTGCATTCTTTGCTTTGGTACCAGCACTCAGGTTTAACTTGCACAGTTCCCTTCTCTGGGCAGGTTGATCGATTAAATCTGCACCAATATTAATCTGATTGACGATTGTAAAAATCTTCTCTTCTCTTTCCTGTTCGTTTTTGCTATTTAACAGTAGATGACCAATTTTTAAATGAGTTTCCTGTTTTTTATCCTCGGTAATTAAGCTGTAAGCAGCTTGCTGTACCCTGTCATGCAAAAATTTATAACTTGGGGATTGGGCATCTGGTATTGAAAATTGAGCATCGGGTATTGACTGAAAAAACTTATAAACTTGGGTTTGGGGCAATAATAAACCGGATTGTAAAGCTTCCCACAAAGCATTTGCAGTATCATTTTCTGATTGCTCGCTGACAGTAGTCAAAGTGTCCAAATCAAATTGATTCCCAATACAAGCAGCTAGTCTCAATACCTTCTGAGTTGCAAGGGGTAGCTTCTGCAACTGTAAAGCCATAAACTCAACCACATCGTCTGTAAGTGCTAGTTGTTTAACTTGAGCAAGATCGCATTCCCAAGACCCTAAATTTTTATCAAAACTAATCAATCCCTCCCTATACAAAGCTATCAGGAACTGAGTTGTAAAAAATGGATTCCCCTTTGTTTTCTGATATACCAATTCCGTAAACGGTTGAGCAACTTGGCGATCGCAACTAAGGGTATCAGCAACTAAATGGTTGATATGATACTCTGACAAGGGTGCTAAAGTAATAGTATTTACAGTTGTCTTCTGTTTTGTCTGCTGTTTGGCAATTTCATTCAGGGTTAACATCAGAGGATGGGCAAGAAACACCTCGTTATCTCTATAAGCTCCGATTACCAGTAAGTAGAGATTTTCCCCTTCATTCATCAACAACTTCACCAAATTGAGAGACTCAGAATCTGACCACTGTAAGTCATCAAGGAAAATTACTAAAGGATGCTCTTTAGTAGTAAAAACTTGAATAAAGTTCCTAAAAAGTAAATTAAACCGATTTTGGGCAGCAGAGCTTGATAATTCCGGGATTGGGGGTTGCTTACCTATAATTTGCTCTAATTCAGGGATAACATTAATAATGACTTGTCCATTTTCCCCTAACGCATCAAGAATTTTGCTTTTCCATTGCTGCAACTGAATATGACTTTCCGCTCTTAATTGCCCCATTAAATCCCGCAAGGCTTGTACTAAGGCGGAAAAAGGTATATTTCGGTTAAACTGGTCAAATTTACCCTTAATAAAATAACCCCGTTGTTTAACAATCGGTCTATGAACTTCGTTGACTACGGCAGTTTTACCAACACCAGAGAAACCAGCTACCAGTATTAATTCGCTGTTACCTTGAGATACTCTCTCAAATGCGGCTAATAATTCCTCAACTTCGGTTTCTCTACCGTATAACTTTTCGGGAATAATAAACCTGTCACAAATATCGAGTTTCCCAATTGCAAAATTTTCTATTTTCCCTATATCCCTAAGCTGTATTAAACAATTTTCTAAATCATGCTTCAACCCCAATGCACTTTGATATCTATCTTCAGCATTTTTTGCCATTAATTTTGTGACAATATTAGAAAGCACCAGAGGAATCCCTTTTTTATGGATAGAAGCAGGGATTTTTGCAATATGAGAATGTACTAATTCCATCGCATCATCCGATTGAAATGGTAATTCTCCACTAAGTAATTCGTAAAAAGTAATACCCAATGAGTAAAAGTCAGTACGGTAGTCAATCCCGCGATTCATTCTTCCTGTTTGTTCAGGGGATATGTAACTTAATGTCCCTTCTAAGACACTAAGACTCTGGATTATTTGAGTTTCTCTTGTTAATAAAGATGCAATACTAAAGTCGATTAATTTAATTTGTTTGGTTTCGGGATTAATTAAAATGTTGTCAGGTTTGATATCTTTGTGAATAATGCGACTTTGATGAAGATTATGAATAATATTAGTAATTTGCACCGCAATTGCCAGTATTTCCTGTAGTGAGATAGGATTTAATACCTGCGTATATTCACGTAGTGATATTCCTTGTATATCTTCCATCACTAAAGCATAACCATTTCCGTAAGAATCCAGACTGTAAGCACGAATAATCCCAGAAATATCTAAGCTTTTGGCAATTGTGTACTGATTGCGAAATTGCAAAAGTTCGTTAAAGTCGGGATAAGGATTTTTTAGTAGTTTAATAACAACAGGCTTTTGATCTTTTGCTCGGATAGCCCGATACACTATGGTTCTGGATCCACTATACAGTTGCTCTTCGATCAGATATCCAGGGATGCTAAACATACTCTTAAATAGTTACTTTATATTGCCGGATTTAGTGTTCCCGAATCTTGGTATAATAAATCATATTTTAGATGAAAATCTTAATAATCTAATTAACAAAGAATATTATTTATAAGTTATATTTTTTCCTCACCAATTCTAACCCGGTACATTTACTAACGCTTTTGCTTGTAAATCAATTGTGAAATATTATACTTTTAACCTCTACGCTCATCCCTTGAAGATTATCAGTAATTGATATTTTCAGATAGTTATTTTTCATTGAAGTTCTAATAAGGATTTTGTTATAATTTCCCTTCTTTTTCTCTAATTTCAGTCCTGTATTTGATTCATCTAAAATATCAATTGCATTTGCTATTATATTCATAAATAGATGTTGCAATGGATTGAGACAAACTTAATTATAAGTAAGTAGTCCTATTTAGTTATAATTTCAATGGGCAGATATACCTCGGAAGCTTTCAGAGGATGTTTGAGAATTAGAATAGCGCTCAGACTTAGATTGATATTTAGGGTTTGCTTATATTGGGTATGTGTAGGAGAAAAAGTATGAAGTCTGGTGTTGATGTTTTGTGAGCGATCGCAATTGGGGGTGCTTTTGCGATATGACAATGTAGTAATTCCCATGAATTGTCAGACTTAAATTTTGGTATATTATTAGCGCCAGGATATATAAAATCTAAAATCTAAAATCTCTTGTCCATTCTTAATGCAATATGAATTTAGAATATCAGACTGAAAAAGACCAGACCAAAAAAGATCCTTCTAAAGAGGACGAAAAGATTTTATGTCCTCATTGTAAGCGCACAGCGACGAATGGTATTAAATGTAAAGGGATTTGTGTAGCTGATAATGACTATTAATAAATTCTAAGCTTTAATTTCCACACCACTAAGACGTAAAATGTCACTCATACTAGTACAATAACTATTTAAACCAAAGCTACTAGGATTAATTACTGTCTCGTAAGTAAAATGACGGTAATTCATACAAAATCTGTCCCAAGCAGCCATCTGAATATTAAATGCAGCTATGATTAAGTTGGCTAAAGATACTGATAAGGGAATACGAAATAGAATTTTTTTATTTAAATAACTGCACATTTCCTCTATAGCTTGATTTGCGCTTAGCCTGTTTTGACCCAGAACTAAAGAACGGGATTCTTTCTCCTGGGGAGGGTTATCAATTAAATATCTAACAACAGTAGCAATATCTTGTCCGTGAATGAAGTGAAAACTACCGTCAGCTTTTAAAAAACGAATCAGATTAATATATTTAGCTACTTCTGGGACACCAGATGTTAAATGAGAATAGGGTTTGTTATCATCTCCTCCTACAACTAGGGTCGGAAACAGTTCGGTAACTTTAGGGTAAATATCTAAATTGGATATTTTTTCCAGACAATCAAATTTAGAACTTATATAGTCTGTCCCAATTTCTCCTGCTTCTTTTAAAGGTTGGTTGTTTTTATCTAATACGCTAGCTGTAGAGAAATATATTACTTGTTCGCATTTATTTACATCTAACAGGTTGAGCAATTCTATAGTTTTACATACATTAACATTATAAGTATTTTCACCTCCCCATGCTGTAGCTGTTAATACTGCAACATCTATCGTAGAGAGTAAATCAGCCAAGTCGTTGATTTTGAGCATATCGCCTTGAATGATGTTGATTCCAGGACGAAACTGACCATCGACACGAAGTTTCTGGGGATTTCTTACTAATAAATATAATTCATGGTTTGTTTCTTGAATTAATGTTTCACTTATGTAATGACCTATACAACCACTAGCACCTGTGACTAATATTCTTTTCTGACTGGTATTCTGACTCATATAACTAAATTATGATTCAAGCTTTTCGTTGCTAATTGTTACAAACTATATTAAAAGACTAAAAATAGTAATTCTAAGAATTAACAACTAATGACTGCATAATGCAGCAAAATGTGTCGGAAAGTCGGAATAACTTAAGAATACAGATTGGTGGGCATTTTTTATTATCTAGAATACCTATCCGATAGCTTTGTAAACTAAAATCTAATTTGGTTTTAACAATAACAATAACAAATGCCCACCAGGTGAGAAGTCTAAGAAGGTACAGCACTTAGTTGCTTAGCGGTTTCAAAGAAGTAAGCGACATTCTCTTCAGGAGTATTGGGAAGAACACCATGTCCTAGATTGAGAATATGTCCTTTATTACCAGCTTTACGGACAGTATCAAAAATGCGATCGCGGATGAACTCTTTAGAACCATAAAGTACCCCAGGGTCAAGATTTCCTTGGACTCCTAAATGACTACCTAATCTGCTTCTAGCTTCTGCCATATCTACTGTCCAATCAACAGTAATGATATCAGCACCCGCTAAAGCCATTCTTTCTAACAAACCAGCACTACCGCTAACCAGCAAAATTAATGGAGTATCGGGATGGGTTTGCTTTACTTTCTCAAATACTAGTTGTTGATATGGAAGTGCAAAAGTTTCATAGTCTTGGGGACTTAACTGACCTGCCCAAGAATCAAACATCTGTACTACTTGAGCCCCACAATCGATTTGAAAACGGACATAGGTAGCAATAGAATCTGCAAGCTTCCTTAAGAACTGATGTAGCATTGTGGGTTCAGAAAATGCCATACTCTTGATAGTGGAATAAGTTTTAGAACCTTTACCTTCTACAGCATATGCGGCTAAAGTCCAAGGTGCCCCAACAAATCCCAATAATGTAGATTTACCTTCTACTTCTTGACGTAGTGTTTGCAAAATAGTCTTCACAAACCCTAAAGATTCTTCTGGTTCTAAATGACGCAGACTATCAACCTGCGCTTGAGTGCGAATAGGGGAATTGATCACCGGACCTTTGCCTTCTGCGATATCCATGTCAATACCTATACCTGGTAAGGGGGTGACAATATCAGAGAACATAATCACTCCATCAGGTTGGAAAGCTTTCCAAGGCTGCAAAGAAATCTCAATCGCAACATCCGGTATTTCCGAGCGATCGCGGAAGGAAGGATATTTTTCCCTTAAATCTCGGTAAGCTTTCATATATCGTCCCGCTTGTCGCATCATCCAGACTGGGGGACGGTCTACTGATTCACCGCGAGCCGCTCGCAGAAGAAGAGGAACGCTCTTAGAAAGACCCATTAACACTTCATCCTAAATAACTTTTTATGGCATTCCTTAGCTTATCACTCCGGGATTAACCTATGAGCAGTGGTTTCAAGCAGATAGAGATATTTTACAGAACTTAACTATTTAAGAAAAATTAATGTGGAATCTATGGAAAAGTGCATTACTTAATATTTTTCTAAATTTAGAAACGAAGTTAATATTTATACTGCTATTGTTCTGTTGCGATAGAAGTAGAAAATGTGACTTCAATAATGATTGTTCTAAGCTATATAAAATTCAATTTTTATGCACACTGAATCCAATTACTCACCTCTTCCACCAAGTTCTCGAATATCTCAATCTCAAAAATATGTCATTGTGCGATCGCAAAGACGTATTTTTTTCCTAAAATTTCTTTTAATGACTCTTGTTGGATGGATTGTCGGAGGGATAGCAAGCTTAGCTTTAGAAAAGACATTTTTACAATTATTACCTGGACTTGCACCGGAATATCAAGAGAACTGGTTGATTTGGAGTAAATATATCAGTACTGGAATATTCGCATTGATTTTTGGAGCAGATCAAGGATTAGTAGTATGCAAATATATATCTGGTTGGTGGTGGATGCTGGCAACTACTGTTGGTTGGTTAATTTCTAATCATGTTTCTACTACTTGGATAGAATATATTGAGACCATAGCAGCATCCTTGGAAAAAACCTTATCCCCAACGGATACCTTTATGTTTGCCATGATATCTACAGTCGCCTATATTTTATCTGGAATATGGTTAGGCTTATGTCAATGGTTAGTATTACGAAATTATGCTCATAATCCATGGAGGTGGATTTTTTTACCCTCATTCTCATTTTTATGTATCAGTGTATCTTTAATAATATTGGCTCAATTACAAGATTTTTTACCTATTCTGGGTCAGGGTAGATTTCAATACTTCGGCGAACAAATTTTAACCGCGCTGATGTTAGGGGTTATTCCCAGTATTGCTTTATGCACTTTCAGAGTTAAGTCAAATTCGAGAGAGTATACTTCAAATTAGATTATTCTCTTCCTTATAGCTTGAAAGTTGAGAAAAGAGAACCAAATAACAGGGAAGGAGGAATGGATAAAAGAAAAGGGAAAATACTAATTTATAAATAGCATCTTTCCTACATCTGTAGGAGTTCAAGGTTTGTATTTTAGATTTTCTAAACAACTACCCTAAATGACTACATATAATTGCCAAATAGAATATAAATTTTTCGATGATTTTTCCTT
>JBCCDM010000200.1:0-11282 GCA_039030795.1 Cyanobacteria bacterium P01_A01_bin.84 | reverse complement strand
TTTAATGATTAACAAAAAATATTAGCAAGGGTCGTAACCCAACATTTAGCCTCACCTTTCTTGAGATATTTGTAGGTTGGGGTTAGACCCACGAAAGAATTTAATGATTAGCAAAAAATATTAGCAAGGGTCGTAACCCAACATTTGCACTTATAACTCCACGTCATTTAAGAATCAGATAAATTTAACATTCAAAAATTTTTATTTCTTTCCTGTTGATATATTCTTAGCTGCTGACGTAACCTTTCTTGAGATGAAAGTTTGTTAGATATAGGCTTAACTGTTTTGAAGCTAGCAGAAGGAAATATTGTCGTGTTTGAAGAAAGTGATTTCTTTTGTTGGATACTTTTTTCTTTAGTCGTAGGTTCAGGAATAGAAAAATCTGAGTTATCAAATGCTGTTTGAACAGAATCTAAAGTAGTCGCAACTTTAACTTGCTGCTGCATCTGATTCGTTGAAGACAATAAGCTACTCAGACCATTTACCAATTCTTTCATATTTTTCCGAAACGCTGGATCCCCTGTTAACTCATCTAAATCAGAAGTAATTTTTTGAGTATTTTCAAAGGTGACTCTGGCAGAATCTAATGTTTGTTGTAAAACCAAAATATTATTTGGACTACTGAGTGTTTTGGTTACATCTTTCAGATTTGTTGATGCTTGGGCTGCATTTTGGGAAAGGGTTTCTAAATTCTGGACTAATTCCCCTGTATTTAAGTTTGATACCGCAGGAGATAAACTATCTACCGTAACCCTTAATTTCCTAGAAGTTTGGGTAATATCATTTAAGGCTGTTACTAAAGAAGAACGATTAGATGTTACTAAGTTATCCAAATTACCTAGCAAGCGATTCACTTGTTTAGTAGTCAGACTTACGTCTTTAGCAGTTGCGCTAAAATCTTTAGTCACTGAAGTTAGCTGATTTGCTGTAACACCAAATTTATCAATAGTTTTACTGCTAGAAGTACTAATTTTATCCGCTGCATTCGCAACAGAACTAGCTGCCGAAGAAAAGTTATTCAGTTCAGATTTAGTAGAACGGATTAATTTAGAAAGATCCGTTGTTAATAAAGCTAATTGAGAAGCTGCTTTAGAAGTATTTTGTAAAGCCTCATTAACATTTGAATATATGTTAGGTTGAGTATAAAGATTTGCTAACTTACTGGTACTACGAATTAATTCGTCAACGCTGATACCAATTTCACCTCGCAGTCGAGAACCGTCACAAACTATTAACTGTCTATTACAATTTTTGTCTAACGGTTTACCAACAATTGCATTTTTTGGTAATAATGATTTAGGGGTAATATCAATTACACTCTCACTAATTAATCCAGATTGATTAGCTTCGACGGAAGAATCTTTAGGGATAATTAAATCAGGTTTTTTAATATTAATTATTACTTCAACGTTATTGGCACCTGGTCTAACTTCGGCAATATTACCAACTCTGACACCTCGATAACGGACAACAGCACCTTTCTGCATCCCTCCAGCATCTTTAAATTCTACGATCGCTTTATATGAGTTACCAGCAGTAGTTAATCTATTCAGCCATAAAATAATAAGTCCAAAAATACCAAGTCCTAGTAGAACCAGTAATCCTACAGAACCTTCTCGAAATGACCGCGTAGAGAGAAAGCGGTTTCTCGGTCTATCTTGCATTTTTTCCTCACCTCCAAGAGTTGCTAGAAAGCTCTGGAATTTTTAACGATGCTGTTAATAATTCACTAGTTCGCAAGATTATTTTCCCTAGGTAAATCTAATTTTATATCCGAAAATTACTTAGAAATGATATAGCAACAGGTCTTGTAGATTTATACACCCAAAATAGATATTTAATGTACATCACATTCGCCATAACTTATAAATTATCTACGAATATGGACAAATAAATTGTAATCTTGAAGTAGATTTAAATTGTAGATTGCTCTAACTCTAACTCCGATTAACTACGGAAAATATTATAAATACTTAACTTTAACACTGAACTTAAAACACTCACTTAAAAGACTCAACGATAATTTTCTTATCCTTAAGCAGTTAATTTAATTGGTCCGGTGACACTACCGCTTATAAATTGTTGAATCAAAGAATGTTCCGTACTATCAAGCTCGCTACTAAGACCCTGCCATTGCACTTTACCTTGATAGAGAAACACAAGTCTATCAGCCGTACGACGAATTGTGCTGTCTTGATGAGTAACTATGGCATAAGTACCGCAAACTCCTTGTGTGGATTGTAACTGTCTAATTAAATCCTCAATTACTGTTGAAGCAATTGGGTCAAGTCCAGCTGTAGGCTCATCGTACAGCAAAACTTCCGGTCCTTCTTGGGGATTATCTGGGTTAGATACAATTGCTCTTGCAAAACTGACTCTTTTACGCATACCACCAGAAAGTTCTGATGGATAAAGATGACCTATACCCGCTAAACCGACCATTTCTAATTTTTTATTGACTAATTCTCGAATCCGTTTTCGCGTTAGTTGTGAATGTTGATAAAGTATAAATCCAACATTCTCTTCTACTGTTAACGAATCGAATAATGCAGCCTGCTGAAATACCATACCAATACCAATAGGATCGGTGGAGTCTTCAATTAGTCCTTCTCGCTTTGTACCCTGGATATAAATTTCTCCTTCATCGGGTGGAGTTAATCCTGCAATCACTCTTAAAATAGTAGACTTACCTGTACCACTAGGACCTATTATTCCCAAGGCTTCTCCTTGATAGATTTTTAAGTCTATGCCATCTAATACTTTATTGCTACCGAAGGACTTAGAAATACCTTTTAATTCAATTAATGGTTCAGTCATTGGTAAATGGGTAATGGGTAATGGGTTATGAGTTATGAGCGACCCGCAAGGTGGGAATTCAAAATTCAAAAGCGGTGCGAAGAAAGCGCTTTCTCAAAGCGCTAAGGAATGCGCACCAAGAGAATTCCTTCTGCAAAATTTAACTCCTTCTTGCAACGAATGAAACTTGTATATTTTTCGATAAATTCTAAAACCCTTGACATATGAGGGTTGTAAAATGTGCAAGTTAAGAGCGACCCACAAAGTGGGAATTCCGGCATTCTTAAACCTCTCGGAACAACCTGTACTAGCACAATTTTATCGTTTGCCTGAAAGTCTTGTTATATAAGGATTTGAAAATGTGCAAGTTAGAAGTAATGAGTTGTGGGTAATGGGTAATTAACTTATCTATACGAAAACCTGGTTTGATGATTGAATTAAATACCAGTTGATTAAGTACCAGTATTTACAGGGTGTTTTTGCAAAAGCAAATTAGAATTCCTATATTTCAAGTTAAGGTTAAGGCTAACGTCAAGTTAAAGTTTAAATATCAGGGATTAACAAGCTATTAGAATGCAGGATTTTGATGTCATAGTTATTGGTAGTGGTATTGGTGGATTGTCTGCTGCTGGGTTATTAGCTCGTTATGGTAAACGGGTGGCTGTTTGCGAAAGTCATACCATTGCTGGTGGTGCTGTTCATAGTTTTAGACGAGGAGGATTTAAATTTGATTCTGGTGCTTCATTCTATTGTGGTTTAACTAATGCTGGCAGTTTAAATCCTGTTAAACAGGTTTTTGATATTTTAGACGAATCTATATCAGCAGTTAGATATGATCCTTTAGGACATTATCATTTTCCTGAAGGTAGTCTGGCAATTTATAGTAACTCCGAAAAGTATCTTCAAGAAGTTACTAAATTTACTCCTAATGGTGCAAAAGAGTTAGAAGATTTTGAGAATATACTTTTGCCATTATATGAAGCAATGAAGGGTATTCCGACTTTGGCTTTAAGGTCTGATTGGCAATTAATTCCATTTCTAGTTGGGAATTATTTGCCAAGTTTGGCAAAAATGTTACCTCATTTACCTGCATTACGGGGTTCTGTGGGAAATGCTGTTGATGCTACTGTGAAAGATCCTTGGGTGAGGCGACTGATTGATTTAGAATGCTTTTTATTATCTGGATTGAAAGCACATGGAACGGTTGCACCGGAAGTGGCTTTTATGTTGGGGGAACGAAATCATACTGGTGTAGAGTACCCAATGGGTGGTAGTGAAGCTATTGTTGATGCTTTGGTACGGGGTTTGAAGAAATGGGGTGGTGAGTTACGTCTTTCATGTCATGTAGATAAGATTTTAGTTGAGAAAAATTATAATAATTCTTTACGTAAAGCTGTTGGGGTGAAGTTAAAGAATGGGGAAACTCTCACAGCACCAATAGTTATTTCTAATGCTACAGTTTGGGATACTTACACTAAGCTTTTATCTGCTGATGATTTACCCAGTAATTATCGTAGTTCGGCTTTAGCTACACCGAAAGTTGAAAGCTTTATGCATTTGCATTTAGGTATCCGGGCTGATGGTTTAGATGATTTTACTGGACATCATGTTGTGGTTCATGATTCCAATAAAGATATTACGGAACCGGGAAATACTTGCATGATATCTATACCTACTGTGTGGGATAAAAGTCTAGCTCCAGATGGTTGTCATGTGGTTCATGCTTATACGTTGGAACCTTATGAGGGGTGGGAACGGGATTGGGAATATGAACAAAAGAAAAAGGAGCGATCGCTACCCCTATATAGTGCTTTGGAAAAGGTGATTCCTGATGTTCGTCAGCGTGTAGTTTTGGAACTAATTGGTACTCCTCTGACTCATGCAGGGTATCTCCGTAGAAGTGAGGGGACTTATGGTCCTGCTATTCCTGCTGGGAAGGGAATGTTTCCGAATACTCATACTCCGATAAAGGGTTTATATCGGGTGGGAGATAGTACTATTCCGGGTATTGGGGTTCCTGCTGTGGCTGGTTCTGGTATTTTGTGTGCTAATACTTTGGTGAATCCACAGCAGACGGTTGAGTTGTTGGGGTTGTTGAATTGACCTACCACTTCTCATTTAATGGTAAAAGTTGGCTGTTTTTCCAATAAAAATCGAAGAATTGGGGGATTCTCCCCCAAACCCCCTCCAAATTGTTTAGCTGGTATCGATAAAAAGATATTTTTATAGGTAGTTATTGAAGAAGGCAGATAATTGTTTGCTGTTCCCTATTCTTTCAATAACAAGTAATATAAAGAACCAGTAGCGGTAGTGATACCCGCGCGATCGCCTGCTAAGTCTCCGCTACCGAGGAAGTAATCTACTCTTCCTGGTGATTTTATTGCGCTACCTGTGTCTTGGTCGAGGACAAAGCGACTAACTCTTAGATTTACTAAGTTACCGCGACGGTTTGGGTAGGGAAAGGAACCGTTGATGATTGCTAATGCTCCTGGTGGCATTATAGATTTATCTGTGGCGATGGAACGTTCTGGTACTAGGGGTACTCCGATGCTACCACTAGCTCCTTTTCCTTTACTTTCTTTGAAGAAAATGAAGCGTTCCCAGCGTGGTAAGTAATTATTCATTTCTTCGGGGTTTTTCTGGAAGTACCGTATGATGGCTGGCATATTTAACTCTTCTTTGGTGAGTTTACCATCTTGGAATAATTGTTTTCCGGTACTTGTCCAGGGGTAATCTGTACCTCTTGTAAAACTTATGCTGGTCAGAGTCCCATCGGTTAATTTTAGTTGAGCAGAACCCTGGACGTGAATTAAATATGCTTGGAAGCGATCGCGTAACCAAAACATTTCTAAACCACTTAGTTGGCTTTTTTTACCTAGTAAACCATCTGCTCCTTCTAGCTCGATTCGTTTGGGGTGGGGTTTACTCCATTGGTCAAAGTCTGCGGGAACTCGATAAATGGGATATTTATACTCGGGTGTAGGAGTGCGACTTGCTTGATAAATTGGTTCGTAGTAAGCGGTAAATTTGACTGTACCTTCACCATCGTTACCAACTGACTTATAAAAGGCGAATTCCCTACGTACAGCGTCTTGTAGTTCTGCTGGGGATTTTGCTGCGATCAGTAATTGACGAAAACGCTGCAAACTTTTAATTACCCGTTCTCTAGTAATTTCCGGGATGGGGTAGTTATTATAAGCTGCGATCGCTTTGTCTGTTTCTAGGTAAGTCAAGCTGCGATCGAGTGCTGTTAGTAGTCCTTGACGGTCGGGAGATAGTTTTCTATGACCTCGAAAAATTTGTCTATCCCAACCTAAACAAGCATAGCGGGGGGTACAGTTACCAATATCAATTAGTTTTAAGGGTGGTGATATTTCAGGTTTTGGTGTTGGAGTGGGTGTGTTTGTGGGTGTGTTTGTCTGACTTGAAGCGATTTGGACTGGTTTAAAAAGAAGGAGTCCCAAACTTAGAGTAAATAAGGTAGATGTTTTTTTCAACATATTTTTTTAAATAGTGATTAATATAGCAGTTCGCATAACTTATACCATTCCAGGAAAAAATTGCGACGTTAAATTTTATCAATTAAGTAGTTAGGCACAAATAATCGGAAGTTGTTTCTTGGGTAAGCGAGTATCGAATTTATATTGTTAATTCAGAAATTAGAAGCATCGATTTTTATGATGGTGATGAAAATATTCACATAGATATTTCAATAGTAAAAAAAGCAATTAATAATCTCGATCGTGCTGGTGAATCTTATGCTGGTTATGCAATTGATTTCGGAGTTCTAGAATCTGGACAAACCGCTCTTATAGAAATGAACGATGGTTTTGCAGTCGGAGCTTACAATATTGATAGTAAAAATTATACAGACATGATTTTGGCAAGATGGGAAGAACTTTTGCAATTTAAATTTAAAAATTTATAAATATATATATTGCATCAATTGCAATTAAATTATTTGTAGTATGTTGAAATCAATTGCGAAAGAATCTATAAAAGAAGTCAAAATTAATCTTTTCTTCTTTCCCCTTTATCCTTTTCCTAAAAGATTAATAGATAGTTTTCAAAAACATATCTAACACCAAGTTCTTATAACTCTACCGGTAATTTCCTTACCTAACCAAGGTGTATTTCTAGATAAAGTATTCAAACTTTTACCATCAACTTTCCAAGGCTTTTGAGGAGCAAATAAAACTAACTCAGCTTTCTTGCCAGGTTCTATTCTGCTCATTCGCTGCTGCAAACACCAGGCTGGATTGCTAGATAGCGATCGCCATAATTCTAAGGCTGTCAATATACCTGTTTCTACCAAATTTTCCCACAATAAGGGTAAAGCTAACTCAAAACCAATTACCCCTGATGGTGCTGTTGCAAATGCTACCATCTTTTCTTCATAGGTGTATGGTGTGTGTTCTATTGCGATCGCGTCAATCGTGCCATTTTTCACAGCCTTTTGTAAGGCTAATACATCTTTAGAGGTTCCTAAAGGTGGTTCTAAACGCAAATTTTGGTTATAATTGTAAATTGCTTTAGTGTCGAGTAATAAGTGCATCCAAGTTGTACTAGCAGTCACTGGCAAACCATGGTCTTTCGCAATAGCAATCAGTTCTACACTGCGAGCCGTAGAAACACGCATAAAGTGTACCGGGGTTCTAGTCTCTGCTACTAACTCTAACAAAGAAGCGATCGCTGAAGTTTCAGAAGTTACAGGATTACCTGGTAAACCAAAGTGAATAGAATCAGTACACTCACGCATTACACCATTGCAAGTTAAAGAGCGATCGCAACCCCACAGTGCAACGGGTTTATTTACAGGTTGCAGATACTCCAGTAAACGCTTTACCAAAGATAAATCTTCTAAAGGCAGACCATCACTAAATCCGACAATTCCCACGTCCGCTAAATCAGCTAATTCCGTCATTTGTTTACCAGCAATTTTCTGGGTTAAGGCTCCCCAGAAATATAAATTAGGTAATAAATTAGGTAAATTTTGTCTATCTGAATCAACTTTGATATTGCGACTATCAGAAAGTAACTGAGAAACCATAGCAGGATTATCAATTGTAGGAGTCGTATCGGGTAAAAGAGCAACTCGTGTAAAACCACCAGCAGCAGCAGCTTTCAATAAAGTTTTTATTGTTTCCCTTTCCTCAAATCCAGGTTCACCTGAATGACTGTATAAATCAACTAACCCAGTTCCTAAGATTAATCCTTCACAATTAATGGTTTCTGTATCTTCATCAATCTTGTCCAGATGTTGTCCAACATCTTGAATGCAATTATCTACAATTGAGACATCGACATTTTTGTCAGTGTCCGTAACCGGATCGATTACTCTTACTTTCTTTAACAGTTGACTGTTCATAATTTTATTCAGAGAGCTTGAGTGCTTTTAGCTTGAGTGCTTTTAGCCTGAAGGGTAAATAATCTCACCCCTATCATATGTACTGGTCTCTACAACTGATTGGAGTCCCAAGTCTCCATCCAACCACCAGCTAAAAGCTAACGACTAATGGCTAAGAGCTTTTAATTTTCAAGATGCTCCTGGTGAAGTAGTATCTAATACGCTTTCATTCAAGTAAGCTGTAATATTCATCCCTTGCAGCACTGGTAATCCATTCATACCAGAAGGATAGTCAATAACACTGATTGAACCATTACTCTGGCGAAAGTTCCAGAAGCTTTCTGGCGATAAACCCAGAATATGACAAATCAGTGCTTTATTAATAGCACCATGGGCTACCACTAGACCAATTAATTTATCTTCGGAACTTGTTGCATTCTCAATTAAATTTTGCCAAACCCTCTGAATCCGCTCCCAAACCTGCTCTAAGTTCTCACCATTGGGCATTTGTACTTTTTGAGGATGATTGCGCCAACATTGTATGATTGCAGGAAATTCTTCTTCAACTTCAGTTTCGGTTTTTCCTTGCCATAGTCCATGATTAACTTCTTGTAAACCTTCTTGTAATTTCAGCTCGATTTCAGAGTGATACTGCAAAATCATCTCTGCTGTTTCTACAGAACGTTTCAAGGGACTACTAGTAGCAAAATCAAGAGACACTTCTTTGAGAAAATTCGCTATTTTCTCTGACTGTTGCTTTCCATTCTCATTTAGAGAAATATCAGTTGCTCCCTGAAATCTTTTTTGTAGGTTCCATTCTGTTTCCCCATGACGCACTAATAACAAACGTACACCTTGATGGTTTGGACGTAATGGAGGTAGTAAATCTCCCATATGTTGTGTCTGGTTCAAAGACTCTAACTCCACAGATTCAGAGAGTCCACCAGAAAAATTCAAGATATTAATACAGCAATTTGATTGCTGGATAGATTGATAGTACCTGGGGTCGATTCCTAATGCTGTGCTAATCAAAGCACGGTTAATACCATTATGCGCCACAATAAGTACAGTATCTAGTGGATGAAGGGATAAGATATCTTGCCAAAACAAACGGGCTTGTTCGTACAAAGCTAGAACTGGGAAGTACTCCTTAGTTACTCCTTCTTCTTCTAAGAACATTGACAGTTTGTGGGGAGTTTCTTGCCAAATACGATAATCTTGGGGAAATTTTTGTTGAGCTTCCGCACTCAGTAGACCTTCCCATGCAGGTAGATGAATTTCTTTTAATTTCTCTGAAGCTTGAGGTTTACAAGATAAGTCGGAAGAGCTTCTTAACTCCTGGTAGATAATATTTGCTGTTTCCTTAGCTCGTCCTAAAGGGCTATGATGCATAGCATCTACAGAAATATTCTGTAAAGCTTTACCTACTTTCCTCGCATCATCACAACCTTTTGGTGTTAGTCGAGAGACATCAGTACGTCCTTGAATACGCTTAACTTGGTTATATGTGCTTTGACCGTGACGCACAATGATGACGCGTGCCATCTACACTTCTCCCTTTCTAAATGAAAGTATTTAGATTTATCTAAGCTGAGTGTAGAATAATTTATTTAGACAAAAGATTGCAATAACTGAAGCTATCAATGTACGTGAACTACTCTAATTCACATCTTGAATCAGTAACAATGTACTGAATAAACATTACTCAGACTTATAGCTTGTAATAGCTTTTAGGGCTATATTCGCGATCGCCTAGACTGAAAATCTCCAGACTTATAGACAAATTTCTCAAAAAAAGACTAGATTAGTATTTATAAAAAAGTCTTTTTTATTACCAGGACTTACGCAACGAAGATTTGTCAATCGCTACGCTCCAATTCAAAATTAGTAATACCCGTTTTCAACGAACCGGCATTCCGGCATTACTACTCTTCCCTTAAAGGGAAGAGTAGTAATGCGGTGCGACCTCTGTGAGGTTCCCTCTCCTGTCGGAGACGTTACACGAACACCGCATCGCAAGCGCACCAAGAGAAAGGAATATATTTTTTATTTTCCCCTGAAGGGGCAGGCTTGTATCCTATACGTCGCTATCACTCGTAATGACGGAAATACATTACTTTTGCGTAAGTCCTAATCACTTTTAATTTATTTTTTAGCTTTTTTTTAGCTATTTATACTTGCAGGTACAAGATATGACCTAATCCACTTTGCTAAGATTAGGGACATCCAAATACTAATCTGACTATTCAAACTATTTATCAACATTTCTTAAATCAAACTGCACCTGCAAACCATCGTTACCATTAACAAAATTTTCAGCCGGTTGCAGTATGATAGGGGTGTTTAAGATGACTAAAGATGGATTCAAATCTGAATTTAACTCATTCCTGCTATTTAAAGATTTGTTGCCTACAAAAAATCTATCAAAATCATTTTCTGCGGAGATTGTGTCAATTCCAGTTAGTGATTTACCAGAAGTTGAATATTCATCTGAATCTGAACTTGTTTTCTGTGACAACTGAGCATTTACAGAAGAAACCGAAACAGCAATCATTGCTAAAGCACCTAGAATAATTCTAAAATTCCCATTCATAAGTCGTATCCAAGAATTGTTTATGGGTATTAATAAACATTTCACTATCTAGAAGATAGCTAAATACAGTAGATTCTCAGCAGTAAATTTTAAGTTAATTATGCCCGTACTGAACTAGACCAATTCTGGGTCAGGGCAATTTATGTCTGTTACAGGACATGAATACTCAGTGAAGCTGTACTTAGTTTTTTTGACAAAATTAAATTAAGCTTTCTCTATCTTCATCTAATCTTATTGTATTTTATTATACTAACAACTGTCAATATCTCTAAAAACTGCTTGTGACAATTTCAATTTATCTCATAAAATTCTGTATACCTTGAAAACTATATCTTGATAAAGATTAGTAATAAGCCCTCATCAAAATCTGGATATAGCTACTAATTTATAAATATATTTAGACACTTACATTTGTCATCTTAGTCCAAAGTCCTAGTCTTTCCTAAAGAAATATAGCCCTTACCTACAAGGGTTGTGCGAAGCGATATTTCCCTAGTACTCATTATATTCATATCTTGCACCAAGAAAGTCATGTAAATAAATAAT
>JBCCDM010000199.1:0-11288 GCA_039030795.1 Cyanobacteria bacterium P01_A01_bin.84 | reverse complement strand
CCCTGTGGAGTATAAAGAAATTGCGAAACCGCTACTGAATTTACTTCAATTGGACTGATTAAAACTCTTCGTAACTCTTTTAACTGCTCTGGCTTAAGATAACGAGTATAAACTGCTAAATCTTCTTCTATAATGCCATTTTTAGCATAATTTTCTAAAGCATCAACAGAAATTGAACGCTCTAAAGCTGAATAAGAAGCATAAACTCGTTCTGCTGCCAATATCGGACTATTCATTCCAATAGTCGGTAGTAAAACAGACAGAACTAAAGGTAGCGAATACTTACCCAGAGTGCTGGTCCAATTGCCAAACAAGCTGTTCATCCTCAATAAAAAACTGTGAAGTTCTGTGGTGAGGCTGTGGCTGTGGTAGTGATTATAACACCCTGTAGTTAGTCAAATGTATGGTAGCTACTTAAACACCCTAATAAAAAATAAAAATAGCCGCCTCAAATAAACCTATATCTCTGATGATCTTCAAATAAAACGTCCAAAATATTGTTTCAATAAAAATAATAAATAAGTAATAAAACTTATCCCCAATGTATTGAATAATTGGACTTGACTAACGAGATAATCATAACAAATTGTCAACTCAGCTGCCTCAGTATCTTAAAAGTAACCGGAAAGCGGCAATTAAGGTAAATTAAGGCAGAGTAAAAATACTGAAAATTATCGATATAAATTATTTTTACCTAAAGCCACTATAATAGAACCTGATACTACAAATGTTGCACCCAATACACCGATAAAATTTAAATTTTCTCCAGAAATTAGACGTGGAAATATCGTTGAGACAAGAGCAACGGAAGACAAAGTAACAATCGGGGTAGAAGACAGTATAGCACTGACTTTTGAAGCTTCCCAATGCTCCAAAGCTTCAGCAAAAGCCCCATAAGCAATTAAGGTATTTAAAGCACAAAAACTAAGTACCCCCAAATGGAAATAACTTAGTGTAAAAAATGTTTCACCGACCATAAATGGCATGAATAAAAAAGCACATCCACCATAGATAATCAACATTATCTGGGACGAGGATAAACTATGTAACAATTGTTTTTGCGCTAAAGCATAAATTGCCCAACTAATAGCAGCAATAACAATTAGTACTATCCCTAAAAAATAATTATTTGGTAATAAAACTAAATTAAATATCTTTTCATGAAAAAATAAGCAAAAACCTACAATTAAAACACTAACCCCAACCCACTGTCGAATACTGTAACGCTCCTTAAAAACAAACAAACCACCAAGACCCATAATAAAAGGTGCCAATTGAATGAAAACCTGTGCCGAACCAGGAGATGTCAGAGATAAACCCTTCAGAAAAAGCAGATAATTAACAGCTAAAAAAATTATCGCTACAGTCAATAATTTCCACACAGATAATACAGAACTAAAACTAGGTAAATTTCCCTTTGTTGCCAACAAGGTAGCCAACAATACAAAAGCAACGGTAAAGCGAAACCAAGTAATAGTAAACACATCCAACACTTGCAAAGTTATTGTCAGTGCAATTGGTAAAACACCCCATAGACAAACAGTCAGTACAGATAAAGCCAGCCCTAAACGCCAATTACCAGAAGTTTGATGCATATTTTTCTGGGAGACAAAATAATTCAAAGTGCCCTACAGGAACGTTTTCAACCAACAAAATACTTGCTACGGAAAAAGCAAGCTACAAAATTCAAAAATAAGATAGGGAAATAGAGGGAAAGAAAGAAAACTAAATTAATAGAACACCCTTCTATCACCAGCAGCTATTCCCATTACCCATTACTCACCAATTCAAAACCTCTTTCCATCCACACCAATAATACAATCTGGAGGGGGTTTGGGGGACGCAGTTCGTCCTCCCAATCGGGGGGCTTGGGGGAGAATCCCCCAACTCTTTCTTCTGCAAAAAATAAAAACGGGGAACAATCACCAATCACCAATTAGAAAAAGTCTCTCATCCAAGGTGTTGTACCAGCAAATATCTGGCTAGCATCATCAATCACAACCGATGGTGCATCCAACTTACCTAAAACTTTCAATTGATAAGCTGAAAATAAACCCGAGTAAATTGTTGCTAAACCATTAATACTCAGTTTCATCTCACCTTTACCACCCCTCCTTACTTTACCCCATCCATCTTTAACCTCAAGAATAAACTTGCCGTTATTTTCAGCTATTAAGTCATCTTCTACCTGCAAATGCAACTCAGCTTCTAGTTTTTTTGGATAACCCCGTTCTGACAAAGCTTTAATTACATTCACTATACGTAGCATCCAGCGTTGTGGATATATGTTTGCATTCTGCTCCGGTAATAAAAGCGTCAACGAGTCAACGGAAGAACTACACCACCGTAGTTTATCAATTTGAGAACTATGATTTTTAAGCAAATTCCAAAAAGTGTATGCAGCAGCTTTGGTTAAAACTATCCAGTCGCGAATACCAAGAAATGAGGTATCATTCTTTCTATATTGGCGAAAAATAATATAACCTTCTGGTTGATCTAAAGAACCAAATAGATATCCATAAATTTTTTCTTTATTATAAGGTTTAACGACTTTATACCAATTCAAAGAATGTCGCTTTAAATGTCCATTTATAGATTGCGCTTCCTGTACGTACAAGTCACGAATTAACTCAAGAATAGAATTATCTTCTTCCAGAGCTATTGATACTAAAGGTAAAATTTGCCTATCTATTCCATCTCTAATTTCTATACTGTGAGTGGGTATTTCCCATATAAAACGACTTCCTGCTTGCTCGTAACCAACTTTTCGATATAATTTTTGTACTGCTGGATACAAAGCTGAAGTTGATACCCCTTGAGTATAGAGTTCCTTGATAGTCTCCTGCATTAAACTGACAGCAGCTCCACTACCGCGATATTCCGGAGCAATACCAACTCCTCCTATCCCCGTCATAGATACCTTTTTACCACCCCACCACTGACTCATGGGGATAGTTCCTAAACCACCAACGATTTTATTACCTTGATGCAAAACGCGAATATTTTCTAAACCGATCAGATGGAGATACTTCTCCTCCTCTTCAGGAGAACCTAAAAAACACTGAGCTAAAATCTCTCCTAACGGCTTTAACTCTTGATTTTCCTCTGGAGTACTGTACTCAAAATTAGACATTATCTAATTTATTATTACTTCAAATCATATATTACATGAATACTACACAAAGTGAGTAATGTTAAAAAGAATTAATTTTGCGATCGCTGATATCAGCGATCGCAACAATGAAGTAACTTGGTTCTCCCAATTCATTTTTGGCTAAGGAAACTGTACAATTAATCCAGATAATTGATTTATTAGAGTGAATGTAGCGTTTTTCAATGGAATAATTTTCAATTTCCCCAGTTAGTACACGAGCTATATATTTAAGATCGACAGCCAAATCTTCGGGATGGGTAATTTCTTGAAAGGTTAGATTTATTAAGCGATCGCTCTCATAGCCCACAATATGGCATAGACGTTGATTTACCCTAATAAACTTACCTTCAATAGACATATGAGCCATACCTACTGGTGACTTTTCAAAGGTATTTTGGAAGCGAAGTTCGCTAACTTTTAGGGCTGTTTCCCTTCCCATAGATCCAATATATTTTCCTAAATCTCTTGCCATCAACTCGACAATTTCTATTTCCTCTTCGGTAAATTTTTTATCTCTGGGTGTGGTGTCAGAAAAATTTAAGGTTCCATAAAGATAACCGTTAACTAAAATCGGTGTACCAATAAACGACTCTAACTTCAGATTCAGATAAACAGTATGGTTTTTCATTGACTTAATTTTTCCAACCTGTTCAAAAGTCACAGTTTTTAAAGTATCTACCACCTCTGCACAGTAAGTATCGCGACAAGGAGATTCGTAACCTATTTTCAAACCCAAAGGTGATTCGACGGCTACAATTTTGTAGACGCTGTTTTGAACTTGGCTAACAATACCCGTAGAGAGATTGAACATCTGACATCCAGCTTGTAAATATTCAGTAAATAAAGTATCTAGGCGTTGATATTCTATTCCTGATAAATGATGTAGTTGTTTGATGCGATCGCTAAAATTTGCTAGGGTTTGGGTACGTTCGGTTATTCGCTGTTCTAGTTTTAAGTTAGTTTGCAGAAGTTGTTCTCTAGCTTCCTTGATATCGCTAATATCTCTAACTTCAAAAATTAATAAGACAACTTCTCCCATATTGTTGGTGACTGGTTTCAGGGAAAAATCAATTGTTGCAATGCTATTATTTGTCTGTAAAACATCTATTTCATGACGAGTAAATTGCCCCTTCGCTGCATTCGAGATTGCTTTTTGTAGTTGTTGTTGAGTAGATTTAGATATCGTCCACCATTTCGCTTCCCAAAAAGGACAACCAATTACATCTTCTAGAATAGCTCCGGCAAAATCGAGAGCAGCTTGATTAGCTTCTAATAAAATTCCCTCTGGTGTCAGTAGTACCATAAGTTGAAACATGGAATGAAAAATTCCCTGAAAACTCAGTTCTCGCTCCTTTAAAGCTTGCTGAGTTTGTTTTTCAGGAGTGAAGTCGCTGACAATAAAATCTTGGCGAATTACTTGAGAGCGATCGTTATAAATCAACTTGCTGCGGTGTCTCAACCAGCGAAAGGTTCCATCGGGATGTAAAATACGATACTCTATGTCTACTTTGCCATCTTGTTCTATAAGTTGAGAAGCTTCCTTAACCTGAGTTTTGTCCTCTGGATGAATGACTACGAACCAAAGATTTAAATCCCTTGAAAACTCTTGTTTATTTCTGCCATAAATACGTTCAAATGAATCGTTGACATAGGCTAACTTCTTTTTTGGTAAATCGAATGACCACACAGCATCTTCTAAGGAACTAAAAATATTTTCCACTTGCTGTTGAGTAATTAAGAGTTGCTCTTGATTGATATATAATTGTTCTTCAGTGCGTTTATGGGCAAGTATTTCCCTTTCTAGCTCCTGTTGGATATACTTGATTTCATCAGTTTTGACAAAGCTGATTACAAGTCCTTCATATTCTTGCTCTTCAGTTATGTAGGGGTGGATTCGCATCAATAGATAAGAATTACTCTCCTTGTGCTTAACCTCTAGTTCAACTGGTAGTTTTTCTGACTGTACCTGCTTGAGCAATTTTAATAACTGGGGATATTCTATTTTCAGGGTTAGGTCTTTTAGAGGTCTTCCTAAATCCGTATGACGGAGGGAAACTATTTCAGTTGCAGCAGGGGTAAACTTACGAATTCTAAATTCTGAGTCTAAAAAAATCACCCCAATATTCGTACTATCAAGTAAATTATCAATATCGTTATTGAGTTGGATTAGTTCTTGAATCTTAGATTGATATTCAACGTTAACTGTATGCAATTCTTCATTAACTGAATGTAGTTCTTCGTTAGTACTTTGCAGTTCTTCATTAGAGGCAATTAATTCTTCATTGGATGCCTGTTGTTCTTCATTAGAGGTTTCTAACTCTTCGATTAATGCCTGAAGATTTTCGCGGGTATGCTGTAACTCATACTCTAAATCCAGAATACGTTGTTCCGCTTCATCCCCAACTGTAAACTCCTGTTTTACAGGGACTTCTGGAGATAACATAATTGCTGTTTGATAAATTTCTACTAAATAAAAATCCCCACTTTCTCGGTTGGGTTGTGGAGGAATAACTTTTAGATTCAAATTAAAGGAAACATCTGCCTGTTCTAATTTAATACCAGTATAAATTATCGATTGATTTTCTTTTCTAGCTCGAGAAAGTGCAGTATTTAAAGGTAACTGTAGGGGCAGAACTACCATTTTAGTGATTTCTTTGGTAAATTCCCCATGTAGAGGCTTAAATATTTTACTGGTATCTCCATAAATATGAAGTAGTTGATTATCTGAACTAACCAGCAGTACTGTTGATTTAGATTCTTTTAAGAGCCGTTGGAAACTCAGATCCTTAACCGACTCGGTTTTTGATGAAATTGGGTGGAGTGAGTAAGAACTATATCGGGAATTAGTTGCAATTTTGGGGGTAGTTTTTACTGGGATGATAGGTAATTTACTATCTCGTTGCTTTTGATAAATTTTCCATTTGCTATCTAAAGTTTCAAATTCAGATTCAAATACTCCCACAGATTCTGATTCTCCAAGAAATAGCATCCCCTTAACTATCAAAGAAAAGTGTAAATTACGCAGTACATGATGTTGTAAATTCTGCTGCATATAAATTAGGACATTACGACAGGTAATTAGGTGTATGTGGGTAAAACCTGCGTCCCTAGTCAGATCGTGGGAAGAGAAAATCAACACTTCTCTTAGCTTCCGAGTTACCTGATAGCAGTTATCTTTGGCGGTAAAATATCTTTGCAATCGTTCGGGACTAATATCGTTGGTAATTGAAGGGGGATATATACCCTGGGAAGCTTTCTCCAATGCAGTACGATCGATATCGGTTGCAAAAATCCTTGCCTTGATTGTTTTATTTTCTTCATTATGTATATAATGTATATGTAAGGCTTCATGAATTAAAATAGCTAGGGAGTAAGCTTCTTCACCTGTAGAGCAACCCGCTACCCAGAATCGTAATTCTTCGTTGGGTTTGGCCTGCTCAATTAATATAGGTAAAATATTATTCTCTATATTTTCCCAGGCTGCTTTATCCCGAAAAAAATGGGTGACGTTAATTAATAAATCTGAACAAAGAATTTTTCTTTCTTCTTCAGATTCATCAAGAAGTTTTATATAGCTCTCTATATCCTGCAAGTTAGAGATTAATCGACGACGATGAATCCGTCGCGACATAGTACTAGTTTTGTACTCAGAAAAATCAATATTTTCTGTTCCCAGTAGAATATTGGAAATTTTTTTGAGACTAGAATGGCTGAGGAGACTTTTTTTAGTAGATTCTAGATCGATAAGATTTGTAGATGAGGCAACACACTGATAGATCAGTTGAGCTAGTTCTGGGGGTGCAAGGACTTGATTAACCACTCCTGTTGCGATCGCGCTGTTAGGCATTCCATTGAATTCTGCGGTTTTAGGGTCTTGGACTAAAGATATTCCCCCAGCTTCGTTAATTGCTCTCAATCCACGATTACCATCACTTCCAGAACCCGATAAAATTACCCCAATTGATTTTTCTTGGTAGTTTTCTGCTAGAGAGATAAAGAACAAATCGATGGGAAAATTAATCTCATGCTTATGGTTGATGTCCTTTTTTCGTGCTTTTAATTGCAGTAAATTACCTTCTAATATTAAATTCTGAGCCGGTGGAATTAAATAAATTGAGTTGGGTTTTAACTCCATACCTTGAGTGACCCGATGAACCGGCATACCTGTATGTCGTTGGAGTAACTCTTTCATCAAGCTTTTAAAATCCGGGGAGAGGTGTTGAATTACTACAAAAGCAGCCCCGCTATTAGTAGGTAAATGATCGAATAGTTGCTTTAAGGCACTTAACCCCCCCGCAGATGCACCAATACCAACTACAAATAAATTATTATCTGCTTCTTTAGGATCCAGTTTTTGACGAGTATTCATAGTTGGCATGGGAAGTGCAACCTAAGTATCTAACTTCTCATACTTTAGTATAAAAAAATAAATTAATATAAACTTTTTGATCTAAAGCTTACATAAACTTAATATAACTTAACATAATTTTTCTGGGGAATTTATCCCCTAGTTAACACTGAGTAAACTTTGTACAGTGTATAAAAAATATTTCTTCCCCTCCCCCTGATTGACCCACGGGGGGTAATTCAAAATTCCGGCATTAAATAGAAGATAGATTACTGTTAATTGATTAATTAAAACTTCTGAGGCTAGGTCAACGGCTACACTCAGTTTTAATATCGAGCTTAGTCGAGATATTAAGGATTCAAGCCCCTCTATTTAGTCAAATGTCTTTTCAAACTCTTTATCGTAATTTGATACTCCCCATGTATTAGACATCTCCGGAAAAGAGTGTAGAGACGGCTCCTAAGAACGTCTCTACAAGAGGTTGAATATGCACATATTTAATTATCGGAGATGTCTATTAAAGGCATGGATAGTATCAATCAATACTATTTAACAGAACCAGAAGCAGAGCCGTAAAACTCTGAATGGGTAAAGGTTCGAGATAGGAGAGGATACCATTTCTTTAATTTACCATCTTCATCAAAGACGAAACGGTCGTAGCAAGCGACATCTTTACTCGTTACGTCTACCCCTGTGGCTCGAATCTTGAACTTGGTGAATGGAAATAGAACTACGGCTTCTACAGAGTCTCCATAGAGGAACTCGTGGTCGCCGAACTGTAAGTCAACATTGGCAAAGAGATCGACAAAAAATTCTGCAAAACCTTTTTTACCTCTTCTTTCTTTGGCTTGAATAATATCGTTGATTTCTGGATTCGACCTTGTCATCAGTCGCACATACACAAAGTCATCAGCAATTAGCTCAAGAGTAGGTAATCCTACACCATGTTCTTCAATTACTCCTTCAAGAAGGCAGATTGAAATTTCAGCACTAGGAAAATTCAAAAATAATAAAAATCGGGTTAAAGTTTTGCTAGTGGGACTGACTATAAAAAATAATGAAAAAGCAACTAACCGAAGGTAGCATCGCACCATTGCTGGTCAAATTGACCCTACCAATGGTTTGGGGGGTATTTGCAATTATTGCTTTTAACCTAGTAGATACCTATTTTGTTGGACAATTAGGTACAAAGCAATTAGCAGCAATGAGCTTTACATTCCCTGTAGTCATGACTCTAGGAAGTTTAGCCATGGGTTTAGGTGTTGGTGCAACATCGGTAATTGCTCGTGCAATTGGGGAGGGCGATCGCTCTCGGGTACAAAGGTTTACTACTAATAGTTTGACTTTAGCTGTAGTTTCGGTGGTTATCTTTGTTTCTATCGGTTTATTGACTATCAATCCTTTATTTACAGCTTTAGGTGCCACTGCTGATGTAATGCCATTTATTGAACAGTATATGCAAATTTGGTACTTCGGGATGGTATTTCTGGTAGTACCAATGGTAGGTAATAGTGCAATTCGGGCTTCTGGTAACACCCTCACACCCAGCATTATTATGACAATTGCATCTGTAATTAATATTGTTTTAGACCCAATTTTAATTTTGGGTTTGTGGGGTTTCCCCCGTTTAGAGTTACAAGGGGCTGCGATCGCTACAGTTATTTCTCGTGCGACTACTTTAGTTGCAGCATTGCTAGTATTACATTTCAAAGAAAAAATGCTTTCTCTGAAGGTACCCAGTATTCAAGAAACTTTATGGTGTTGGAAAGATATTTTACACGTCGGTTTACCAGCAGCAGCAACCAGTATGATTACTCCAATTTCTATTGGCATTATCACTAGTTTATTAGCAACATTTGGTGCTAAAACTGTTGCAGCATTCGGGGTTGCTTCCCGGATAGAATCATTGGGGTTAATAGCTTTGGTTGCTCTGTCTGCAAGTATTGCTCCTTTTGTTGGTCAAAATTGGGGTGCTAATAAATACTCAAGAGTTCGTAGAGCTATGCAATTAAGTTTTATCTTTAGCTTATTGTGGGGAGCAATAGTTGCAGTAATTTTAGCAACTAGCGCACAATGGCTGGTTTCTTTATTTAATAAGAATCCTCAAGTCATAGAAATAGCGGTTCGTTATTTATGGATAGTTCCCCTCAGTTATGGTTGTGCTGGAATTATTCAAATTGCGAGTTCTGGTTTTAATGCTCTTGGTAAACCGATTCCTTCGGTAATTATGACAGTTTTACGGATGTTCGTACTTTATATACCTTTGGCTTACCTCGGTAGTAATTTTTTTGGGGAAAATGGTATTTTTGCAGCAGCTAGTATTGCCAATTTAACTATTGGAATTGGAGCGTTTATTTGGATCCAAAAAACCTGTAGTTTGAAAAATAATTGTAACTCTTCAGAACAAGTTACCGAAACTATTCCTTCGGAATGAACAGAATTCCAGTATAACTTACGGGAGCTTTTTTGTTATTTGGAAGATGATTGGGGGATTTTCTCCCAATTATTGGTGTTTCTCAAAAAACGTCCCCAGTAACTTTTATAACCCTATAAAAGCCTTTAATTTTATTTTTCTTTTTTAAATGAAACCAACAGCCCTGCACTATTTAAACATATTTAGGTCGGGTTTTCTGCAAAAGTAACGTAGTTCCGTTCGAGACGTTAGCTAGCGCTACACTATGTGAATGCGTAGCGTGTCCGATAGGACTCATGCTAACCCTACACTAGGTTTCGGTCGCTTCGGACAAATCTTCGTTGCGTAAGTCCTGTTAATTAAGCAAATTTATTCTTAGTTACTTATAAATAAGCTTATATACATCAAAATTATACCTCAGCCTGAGACATTTGCCACCGTATATTCACTTAAATACAGTTGAGTCCCAGTAAATACACGTGACTAATTCCAATTATTTTTAAACCAAAAACTAGCAGTCTGTGTCATTAGTTCCAATGGTTTCGTTTACTTCCAAATCTCCTCCTAAAAAAGTTCTTATCAGTCATCTCTAAAATTTATACTATTGAGTAAGTAGGAAGGTGTAATTATTCATAAATACGTATTTTCTTTATCATCTGTTAAACCCTTTGACTGCATGGGTTACGCTACGCTAGCACATCCTACATTTAATTAAACCCTTCTACTTACTAGAGACTATTTTGGTACAAAGGTTATAGATTATAGACATCTACTTTTCTGTAGATGGATAGCGTTCCTTGGTCTATATAAGGTTTCTGGCTCATAGATATCCAATTTGCGGCAAATGTCTAATGATAAGTGATTCATTTTTCTATACAGTCATGCTAACGTTAGCTATAACTTATGCCCAGCAAGGAAATTAAACCGTCCTAGACGGAAGAATAAAAGGTTTTAGAGAGGGCAGAGATGCTTTTCTTTCAGAGAGGCATAAGCCTTTATAATACTTGCGGCAGGGGGATATTGCTCAAGCATTGAAAATTAAAAATGATTTATTGTTTCATTTTTAATTGATTCATTTAGGTACAGCTTCTCCCACTTTTTAAGGGGAAAATAAAAATGTGGATCCTGATTCAAACCTGTAAATTCTACTCTGGAAGACATACTTTAAATTTATCAAAGATTAAAAAAAGTTAAAATTAACAAAGATTTTTGTACCACAATGTATATTAAAATACCATCAAAAAATAATTTTACAATATAATTTTTACGTGTAATAAAAGCTAATGATCTTATTTATATTTTGTTCGCACTCATAGCAGTCATTAAAAATCTCGAACTAATCTGGTAGGACTTACGCACTCGTAACGAGTAAT
>JBCCDM010000198.1:0-11298 GCA_039030795.1 Cyanobacteria bacterium P01_A01_bin.84 | reverse complement strand
TTGCGTAAGTCCTGTAAAGTAAAGAAACTATATATAAAATAAATTAATAATAAATTAATAATAAATTAATAAAGACTCAAAACTAAAAACTAAGTTCATACCCTTGTCCTTAGCCGAGTGGAGTACTTTAGCGATGGTTCCCTTGGTTGCGGGAGTGAAGCCCCTGGAGGGACAAAACTGTAATTTTTTTTTAATTTTCTTAAAATATAACTACGATCAAGTAAATAATGTTCCGGACTTATACGGATAAACCTGTAATATTTACTGAGAGATTGTATATTTGTTCCCAAAAATTATACAAAACTTTCTATTTTTGCATCGCCTTATGAAAGCAAAATATCCTGCGATCGCTAAACTTCAATATCCCCACTACTGGCTATTAGCAATAGGAGCCGGAGTTATTGCGATTCACTTAACTTTGGTTTGGAAGTCCAATAATTCTAGTTTATTTGGTACAGGTCTTCTATTTTGGATGGCTGTATCTTTTTTGATCTGGGAACGGCGACACAAGCTCAATCTTAGAAGTGATATTTTTTCAAGTTTACTTGGAATATCACTGATTGCTTTACTTTTACTTAAAAGTTCAGCGATGAATAGTTTTGCGGGATTTTTATATCTTTCTCCGTTTGTTTATGCTTTGGGTTTAGGATTATTAGCGTCGGGTTGGAGGGGATTGAAACAGTATAGTGGGGAATTAATAGTATTATTATCTCTTGGCGCACCAACTTTATTACCCTTCGGAGTAAAAAATATTGCTCCTTTTACTGCCAAAGTATCAGCCTTCATACTTTGGTATACGGGTTTTGATGTAGAACGTCGTGGGGTATTTATTTACTTACCTGGTGGCAGTATTGAAGTTGCTTCTGGATGTTCTGGGATTGAATTAATATTTCAGATGTTGGGATTGGCGTTACTATTTCTGATTGTGTTTCCTCAAAAATGGCAACAAAAAATTATTCTACCAATAGTCGCAGCTTTGCTAGGATTTTTTGTCAATGGTGTCAGGGTTGCATTAATGGCAGTATTAGTAGCGAATTCTAACGGTGCTCCTAAAGTCTTTGACTATTGGCACCATGGCGATGGTTCACTAATCTTTTCTACTATCTCTGTGACTTTACTAGGATTATTTTGCTGGTTAATTTTAGAGCAAAATCAGACAAAGCATTCAAAAACTCAGTCCTTACCACGGTGATGATTAGTGCAAGTAAAATCCGTATTTTCCTTTTAGCTTTAACCTGTGGGGCTGTTTTCCTCACTTTAGGAAATGTTGTCGTGCGATCGCCTAACTACAAACAGACAATCAAACCTGTGTCTTTTCCAGAACGGGTTTCTTTACCACACTGGAAGCAATTAGATACTACAAAAGAGTTACAAAGTAGTATTAGTACTGAAGTTATCAGTCAAAAAAAATATCAGTATGTGCAGAAAGACAGGACTTTAGATATTGAAATGCGCTATCTAAAAGAAATAAACGTGCGATCGCTAATTAAAAGGTATCAAAATATAGAAACTCCCGCAAAAATCCGTCAAAAACCAGGTATTGGTTACTATGGTGTAGGTTTTGATAAAGGACGAGCTTATTTAAGTGCTTGTATTACACCTCAAGGGAATGGAACATATACATATGAGCAGTTTAAGGAAAATCAGGATAAATATTTTTTAAATTTAGATCCACAGCATCTTTTAAGTTGGATCTTGGGTGAAAAAAGATTTAAAGAAGAGCGCTGTTTATGGACACATTTATCAATCCCGGCACAAAAATATTCTTTAGAAACAGCTTACCAGACACTAGAAAAAGCTTGGTTTCCTTGGTATCGATATTGGCAGTCTAAATTACCCTAAAAATTATCGATATTGTTTAATATTTTATTTATGTCTTTTTTAAAAAGAGTAATCAAAAAAATCAATCAAGTTACATATTAAGAAGTTACCAGAAAATTTTGATATTTATAGCATTGATTAATTTTATTTTTAATTAATTTTATTAGTAGCATGACCAAATCACAAAGCGATAAATTTGTTTCCTCTGTACAGAACTTTGCCTTCAGTCAAGAAAGTTCAGTCGTAATTTTAAGATCCGTAGGTTATGGTTTATTAATACTGGCGCTATTTGACATTATAGAAACATTCATACCGCCAAATTTTATGAATGCTGCCTGGGAATTCCAAACTATAGGTGCATTAGTAGAAAGAGTTCCAGTTCCCCTAATTAGTTTAGCGTTGATATTTTATGGTGAGATGAATTTGCGCCGTAGATGGGAATTTCCTTTATTAAAATTTCTTTCTTGGTTAACAGTAATCTTTGGCGTACTATATTTTCTGATGATTCCTTTAGGTGTAGTAAACAGCGTTCGTTTACAAAAACAAAATATAGATCAAGCTGACTCTGCGGTCGTAGAACAAATAGCTCGTGCAGAACAAATAGAAAAACAGTTAAAAGGAGCTACACCGCAACAAATTCAGGCTTTTCTCAAAAGTCAAGGACGCGGATCGAATGATGAGACGGTAACAGAAGTAAAGACTAAACTTTTATCAAATATTTCTCAAGCAAAACAAAATATCAAAGCGCAAGCACAAGCACAACAATCTTATCGTGGATTGAATTTAACCAAAAAAGCCGTTAAATGGAATCTTGGAGCTTTAATTGCTGGAGTACTATTCTTTTGCATTTGGAAAGGAACCCAATGGGCAAGAATTAGCTGACATACCCAGCATTATTTCCCTTATTTAACAAAAACAGCAGAAGTAGTAGGTTGGGTTAGACCTACAAAAATACTTAATTGATAAAACTAAATATATTTTGCGTTGTAACCCAACAATTTCATACTTATCAAAAGCGATCGCTCTTGATAATCCCAATTTGAAACCCTATAACTCTATTATCAGCAAACTCCTAACTCCCTATTCCCAAACGTCCAGCCACACCAGGTGTGAGGGGTATCAAAATAATAATCATTAAAAAGAGTGCAAGCAAACACAAAGCAGCACGAGTATCATCAGGTTCCGTAACTTCATTTAAACTAGGACGTTCTAAATCCCGTTGTAAAAACAGAATTACAATTGCCCAATATATTGCTAAAGGATTACCTAAAGATACTAAACCCAATATAATTAAAGTCGCAATTGTTGTTCTACCAGCTATTTTACGTCCATAAACAGCTTGAATAATACGACCTCCATCTAGTTGTCCGGCTGGCATTAAATTTAAAGCAGTGATTATTAAACCCACCCAACCAATAATTACTAAAGGATGGACATCTACCAAAGATGATTTTAAAGCCGAACCTAGTACAAGCTTGGCTAAAGTTCCCACCAGAATTGAACCCTTAAAGAATTCACCAGGTAGTTGGAACAAGCTACCAGGATGAGAAAGAATCAAACCAGTAATTAACATTATTAAGGATGTAACACCACCTACAAGAGGTCCTGCGATCGCGATATCAAATAATGCTTGACGATTAGGTAATAAAGACTCAAAGCGAGTAATACTACCAAAAGAACCAATCTGAATAGACGGGATAAAGTAAGGTAAACTCAGACGAATATTATAGCGACGTGCAAGTATCCAATGACCAACTTCATGGACTATTAATACTAATAAAATACCAGTAGCAAGAGGTAGAACTTCTAAGTATCTTTCGGGACTATTAAAGAAATCGAACCTCAATAACAATCCTGATGCTTCCATGGTAGTAGCAATAGTAGCTAAGAATAAAATTACCCCAAATATTTTTTGTGCTAGGGTCATTGGACGCGGATCGTTGCGTTTAGGTAAAACAATTACTACTGGTTTACCATCAGCACTGTTTACCAAAAACAATCGATATTTATCATTTAAACGCTCTTGCAGACGAGCAGTCAAACTATCGTGAGTTTTCTGTGCTTCACCACGTAAATTACCCTTAAAAATTGCTCCTTCTTGGTAAGGAATAGTTTCTGTGGTAAAAAATGTATCAATACCAAAAATCTCCCGAATTAAGCTTAAATCTTCCTCCGGGATTGAAGCTATTTGTAAGGGTTGATCTGATTGTGAAGATGAAGTCCTTTCTGAAGAAGATTCAGTGTATTTACTTTCCTCAGCTATTCTTTGGGTCGCTTTTTGTTTAAGAATCGTATCTTGACCTAAATCCCTTAGTTTTCTACCAATAAAAATATATAAACCAACCGATAGAACCAATAAAAGAAGCACGCCAGCTATATTAACGTAAATACCAGCAGCAAACAAACCAAAAAATACCAGCCAAGGAGTCATCAAAACTACCGACTGTAACCAGGCTAAGATTCCCAGTTTTCCGAAAGGTCTGGCACGATAAAAGCCCCAACCTAAAATACCCAAAGCGACTAAGACGACGGTCGCAATTATAGGAGTTTCTGACCCAGTAAACATCTACCAAAACCTTAAACTGTTTAATATTAAGCCTGAATAAGTCATGCGCTTGATATTAATAATTTATCAGTTAGAGGACGAGGGGAATAGGGGCAGATAGGGAGAGTAAAACAATTCCTGCATAACCGGTATTCAAAATTCCGATTAAGTCACAAGACGGGGATACTGGGAGAATAGGAGACTATAGCACTACTGGAATATATTAGGACAACTGAATACTTCTTGTCTGGAAGAGGTTTGGGGTAGTCTACCCCAATTCTTTCTTCTTGAAAAACAAATGTCCTCACCCCAAAGCGTAGCGCTATAGCAGCATGGGAACTAAGGAATTAATAGGGTAGTTATTACCCATTACCCAATTACCAATTCAAACAAAAAGTGCTATTTTACAGCTTGTCATCATCAAATAAATAATTTCAATACAGTCTTTAAACCCCTAAAAACAGTTAGTTACTATGTCTTCAACTGCAAAAATTGAGAGTATATATACAGATGGTGCTTGCTCGGGAAATCCTGGACCTGGTGGTTGGGGAGTAGTTGTCTATTTCAATGATAATTCTGTTCATGAAATAGGTGATGCTGCGAATCAGACTACTAATAACAGGATGGAAATGCAGGCTGCGATCGCGGCGTTGGAATTTCTGAAAATGTCGGGACAAAGTCAACCTATTACTCTCCACACTGATAGTGAATATCTAATCAACTGCATTACTAAATGGATTCATGGTTGGAAAAAAAAGGGCTGGAAAAAGTCTGATGGGAAACCAGTTCTCAACCAAGATTTGTTATCCATTCTTGATGACCTTAATAGTCCACAAGTAAGGTGGAAGCACGTTCGCGGTCATGCTGGTAATGTAGGTAACGAACGTTGCGATGAAATAGCTCGTGCTTTTGCTAGTCGTCAATTACCATCTTTAAAACAAGTAATAGTTTCTAATGCTACTAATATTAATAACGAAGATTTGGTATATACAGATCAAAACACAGTAACAAAAGTATCTGATTTTCATAGCAAATCTACGATAATTAACAATGAAATAAAACAAACTACTAATATTCCATCGGATACAACCAATATGGATCTCAATAACCCGAATAATGCACTTAATAGTGAGGAAAAGCCTAAAGAATTGAGAATTACTCAATTGCGTAACTTGGTAGAAACCCTACGCATAGCTGACGAGGTTGCAGACCAAGGTTATTTAATTACCTCCTCAGAATTAGCAGATTTAATGGATGTCCACGCAAGTGCTGTTACTAGTCGGGGAGACCAATGGCGTTGGCGTAACTGGATAGTTTCGCGGGTACGACGAGAAGGAAATCAGATACTATGGGAGCTTGAACGTGCTGATGTAGTTGATGAAGAGTGATTTGGGTAAAGGTTGATGGTTGATGGGTAATGGGTAATAGGTAATAGGTAATAGGTAATGGGAATAACTGTGTGCTTAATTTCTTCAGTTTCCCAGTCTCCCAGTTTCCAAACCGATTACTAATACTTCCTTCCCCGCCATTCCTTGGGTTTGGTCAATGCTGATAGCCAAATTCTTATTACTGCTAAAGGGTCTGCTAGTGGTGATAGCCAAAAAAGCCATCTGCCTTTTGCCTGAGTTAAATCATAACTAGGGGCGATCGCAAATAGCATCAGCCAACGAGTAACTAGTAAAAATATATTCAGCCCTAACAAAATTATAGGAGGGGACGTACCCAGGTATAGAGTTGGTTTAAATACTAAATAAACTACAACTATTAACAAGGGTAAAGCTTGAGTCACACTAAGTAATAATATATCCCCCCAAGTTTGGGCTGGGTTTGTAGCATCTTTCAAATCTAGGCTCCGCCCCCATTCTTTCCAAGTTTCTACGGCTCCATCATACATTCTTACTTTTAAAACTTTTGCACCATCTAAAAATCCAACTTTGAAACCAGAGGTGGCAATATTTCTTGCTAAAGTAACGTCATCGCAAAAAGAACTTTTGGCACTAGTGTAACCATTTACATGATTTAAAACTGAACGACGACATAAAAAACATTGCCCATTTGCCATCACTCGTTCTGGGGAATTGGAGTCAATTCCGGCAGATTCAAAACGATAAAGTAAGGTAATTAATAGTGCTGGTTGTAGTAGGCATTCTAAAGGGTATTTTAGAATAAATTGCGGTGAAAGAGAAACCAAATCGTACTCTTGAGAGTTTGCAACTTTGACTAAACCCGCGACCAAACCATCCCTTGGTTGTGTATCTGCATCTAAGCCTAAAAACCAATCACTTGCAGAGGAAGTATGACCAAAGCCACTATGTAAAGCCCAAGGACGACCAACCCAGTTAGGGGGTAATGGATGGTCGTTAATAAGTCTAAATCGTGGGTCTTTAAACTGTTGCGCTTTTACTAAGTCTGGAGTTCCGTCTTGGGAATTACTATCAACTACTATAATCTCTCGGACTTCATAGCTTTGACGAGTCAAACCTGATAATAAAGGAGTAATTCTTTGAGCTTCATTCAGAGTAGGAACTACTACACTTACGCTACCCAGAATATCCGGTATCGATTTCTCTGGCGTAATTGGGGGATAACGTCTTGCTCCTTTAAAAATACGCGAAAGAATTATCAACACAAATGGAATCTGCAACAGTAATATTATTAAAGAGATGCTACAAAAAAGCGTCCAATATTTTTCCAATTATTAATTACCACTTACCAATTATCAATTATCAATTATCAATTATCAATTACTAACTACTAAATTTTCATCCTCTAATTGTGGTGTAGCTTTTGACCATAAAACAATAGCTGGAAATACTCCCAATGCCAGACCAAGAATGATGGGGATAATAAAACCTGCACTCAAGCTTAATCCAGCAGCAAAAACAAAGTTACTTAAGTAGATCATCAAAGGTAAAGTGACTGAAATTTGTTTTAATTTCAGATCAACTGAGAGTTTCTGCCATAAAATAGCAGCTACACTCATAAATAATGCTCCAGTTCCCATCCAACCAAAAAAGTTTTGATAAGGCATTCCAAAGAAAGCACCTGGTTGCTCCCAGTACCAAAATGGTAGGGAAGTCTGACTCATTGCAGGATCTAATATGAAATCCCAAGAAGTTAACAGCAAAGAACCTAACAAAATTGCAGTTCCGTGACGGAACAAAGTTGGTTTCTTATCAACTTGCAAACCAACTCTTGCTAAAAGATAAGCTGCACAACCTAAATAAAACCAAGATAACGGAATAGTAAATGGTACCAGTCCAGCAATTTTATAACCTAAACCACTTAAATAGCTGTAATTCCCAAAAGGAAAACCCGTACTAGTTCCTAATAGTTCTGCTCCCAAAGAGATAATAGTAGACGGCAACATAAATGCCAAGGCACAGCTATTACCCAGAGTTCTTTTCAGGTATAAAAACACGGCTGCGGCACCCAATACCATATAGACTACCCCACCTCCTGCCATACTCATTTCTATGGCATTTTCTCCAACTTTACCGAAATTGGTAATCAGTTCGGGGTGTGGTAAAACCAATAAAATTCCTGCTAATCCAAACACTAAAGACAAAATATGACCAGTTAGGCAGACTTGTTCTGCGATCGCAAATTTTTTTATCATAATGGTTGTTTTACAGATTTGATATGGGTTGGGAAAAAATTATAAGTTAGCGATTAGTAATAGCTATTACTGTAGTATTTGCCTGCTTGCTAATTTAGAGAAGAATAATTACTTCATCTAATTGCCAACTTTGATGCAAAAAATACATATAGTACCCGATCGATTGATTGGGACTAAATTAATCAACTGCTAATAGTTTACAAATGTTTACTATTTTTTTTAATTAATTTCCGAAGTATTTTTTTTGTTTTAGGCTTTTTAATCTCTTCTACAGTAGTATAATTCCGGACTACCTGTATTAAAAATATCTGTTATTCTGGCTTTTATAATCGTTATTAAAAGGTCATTTTTATCTAAAACTAAGTAGTTGTTATGTTTTAAAAAATATATTTTTAGATAAATTATTCAGTAATTTCTACATCTATGAAAATTGCATAAGAAATATCTACATTCTTGAAATTAAGTACCCTCCCTAGTAATTGCAGAATCAGAAAGCAGATAATTATAAAATCATAGCCCCACCCATCGGCATAACAACCACTAGCAAGTTATCAATGACAATTATCAAAAAACTTCCTTGGATGAGTTTAGGGTTAGTAATAGCTACTTATAGCGTTCTAGGCTGGAAGCTATCTCATACAAACTCTAGTTGGACTATTTGGTTATTGAGCGCGATCGCAATATTCATTATGAATATGCTTTTGAATAGTCCGTGGTCAATAATCACTGATACCTTGAGTATGCTTTTCAAGTCGGATTTTCGGTCTTTTAGTGTAACTGTTTTCGGTGCTTTACTATTTTTTGCGATTATTGCTTGGTTTCGTTTATTCTTACTAATTTTATTGATGATATGCACGATTGTACTAGTCAGAATTGACTTTCAAGCATATGGTTTCAAAGAATGGCAAGCTTTTTGGATTTCTGCTACGTTTTCCTTACTTAGCCTCAGTAATGGTGCTTTAATTTACCATATCATCTACATGATTCCACTGTTGGTTGGAAGATAGATCGCCAAATGGGATATTTATGGAGAGAAATAAAAAGGGTTGAAAATTCTTCTTTTTCTTCTTCCTTCTCCCACAGAGATTTAAAGCTCCTAAATTTATTTATGAAAAAAGCAAAAATATTTTTTTAGAGACCCACAATGCAATAAAAAATGCATCTTGTATTTTACCTTGAGTAGGTTTAAGTGCTACTTAATACAAAGATTTACATTACTAACTTCTGAGAGTCACAGAACTTAAAGTTTATTTTATTTAAATTGCTAAAAACTCTACTCCAGGTGAAATAGAATTGATTTATGAAGCTACTTCATTAGCATTTTCAGCTTGATATGCGGCTAAAGGCTGTGCTGAACCTAAAACAGCTTCGAGCAAACCAGGAAATAATTCTTCTAAATCATCCTGCCGCAATTGATTAATGTGTTGTGTACCCTCCTTACGAGTTAACACCACACCAGACTCACGCAAAATTTTAAAGTGATTTGACATGGTTGATTTCGCTATTGCCCGAGGTTCTCCTCCTACTCTTGAAACAGCAAAATCAAAGTCCGCACAGCACTGATCTCCTTTTAGTGATAGCTGCCGAACAATCTCTAACCGCACAGGGTCTCCCAAAGCATACAATACACCAGGTAAAGACATATCTTTTCGATCTGGATGATAGAGGAATCTCATAGTTGCACTATCTCACAAAAATATACTATATTTTATTTATTCGATTTTACCGAACTATTGAATTATATAGGGAGGACAATTATGTCATCCGTTACAAATGTCACAGAAGCCACATTCAAAGAAGAAGTTCTCGAAAGTACAGTCCCTGTACTAGTTGATTTTTGGGCACCTTGGTGTGGTCCTTGTCGGATGGTAGCTCCCGTAGTAGATGAAGTTGCTACCGAGTATACTGGGCAGGTGAAAGTGGTGAAGCTAAATACAGACCAAAATCCCACTGTAGCCAGTCACTACGGTATTCGTAGCATACCCACGCTGATGGTTTTTAAAGGTGGTAGACAAGTAGATACGGTTGTCGGCGCAGTACCTAAAACTACTTTAACTAAGACATTAGCACAGTATCTCTAACAGAGGAAGGGGAATGAAGAATAGGGTTCTATAGGTGCGCTATGATAAAATACTCTTCATTCCCCTAATTTTCTCCCGATTTGTGTTGTGGGAACTTGGATCTGAGATCCGCCGTTCGCGTAGCGTCGGATTCTCCGAAACGCTTCGGGAGATTTAGCAAAACCAACAAGAAGCCTCACGCCTACCTGGTAAGGAGGCGTTGAGATGGCAGTTGCTTCAAGTCGGGGAACCCGCCCAACGCACTGCCTCATGAATTGTGCAAACCTATCTCAGCAAGCCGAGTCTATGAATGAAGAATCTTCATGCCTTTAGGCTGAGGAGTGTCAATTATCTAAATTCTACTTGATTTATATTTGGCTTTGGCTATTATGATTATCGATCCACAGCAGGTACCAACTCAAAAAACCTCAACTTATCCTGAACTTTTCAAATCTAGGGTTGAAGGAAGGATTAAACAAAGACTAGGTGATGTGGCAGGTTTAAAAAGTCTGGGGGTAAATCTGGTAAAATTGCAACCTGGAAGTTCCTCAGCACTTAGACATTTTCATTCTCATGAAGATGAGTTTATTTATGTTTTGGAGGGGGAGATAACTTTGGTAACGAATGCTGGTTCGCGAATTTTAACACCAGGAATGGCTGCCGGTTTTCCTGCTGGAGAAGCCGATGCACATCATTTAATTAATCATTCTGAAAACCTAGCTATTTACTTGGAAGTCGGAAACCGTCACCCTGAAGATGAGGCAACTTATCCAGATGATGATTTAATTGCAAAAACTAATGAAGATGGTAGATATTTTACCCGGAAAAACGGCATCCCTTATGAAGGTTAAACCTGGATTTCTCACCACATCTCTCAAAGCCTTATAAAATCTAGGTTTATACTTTTCGCACCGTGCTAAATTTTTTACACGTCGAAAATGCTCTAAATATAGTCTGGGTAAAGATTACACTAAATGCGATCGCTTCGGGCGGGTGCTACCGTACCATCGCTAAACTTGTGAGAAATGCGGGCTAAAGTATTTGAGTATTTTAATTGTAAGTTTTTTATTAAGTCTTTTAAATATTAGATTTAGTTTAACCAGAGTTGAGAATGGTGAACTACCCAAAACCGCTACGCTGAGTTTTGGGCTTCTGTACTCACAGGCGAATGCCGCAACTTAGACTTTCGTCCTAGCTTTGGTCTTACTTCCCCTCCTACAGCAGAGACGGCTGAACCTTCCGTCTTTAGCATT
>JBCCDM010000197.1:0-11311 GCA_039030795.1 Cyanobacteria bacterium P01_A01_bin.84 | reverse complement strand
AGTCACAGGATTGTGGATGAGTGCGGTGGGAATCGTAGGTTTAGCACTGAACTTGCGTGCTTACGACTTCGTATCCCAAGAATTGAGAGCAGCAGAAGACCCAGAATTTGAAACATTCTATACGAAAAACATTTTGTTGAACGAGGGTATCCGCGCTTGGATGGCTGCTCAAGATCAACCCCACGAGAAATTTATATTCCCAGAGGAGGTACTACCACGTGGTAACGCTCTCTAATACTACTGGCGTTGTAGGTGCTGGACGCGATCAAGAGTCGTCCGGCTTCGCTTGGTGGGCTGGTAATGCCCGTTTAATAAATCTTTCCGGTAAACTACTTGGTGCTCATGTAGCTCACGCTGGATTAATCGTTTTCTGGGCTGGAGCAATGACTTTATTTGAAGTCGCTCACTTTGTTCCCGAAAAGCCCCTATTTGAACAAGGTATGATTCTCATGCCTCACCTAGCTACTCTCGGATGGGGAGTAGGTCCAGGTGGTGAAGTAATAGATACATTCCCCTACTTTGTTGTAGGTGTTCTTCACCTAATTTCTTCTGCCGTTTTAGGTTTAGGCGGTATTTATCACGCTTTGCGCGGACCAGAAGTCTTAGAAGAATATTCTTCTTTCTTTGGCTATGACTGGAAAGATAAGAACAAGATGACCAATATCATTGGTTTCCACTTAATTATGTTAGGTTGTGGAGCCTTGCTATTGGTTCTCAAAGCTATGTTCTTTGGTGGTGTCTATGATACTTGGGCACCTGGCGGTGGCGATGTTCGCATCATCAACAACCCCACATTGAATCCTGCTGTTATCTTCGGTTACTTACTTTCTTCTCCCTTTGGTGGAGACGGTTGGTTAGTAGGTGTAGACAACATGGAAGATGTCATTGGTGGTCATATCTGGGTTGCTTTGATATGTATTGCTGGTGGTATTTGGCACATCCTAACTAAGCCTTTTGCTTGGGCACGTAGAGCATTGGTTTGGTCTGGTGAAGCTTATCTTTCTTATAGTTTGGCTGCTCTGTCCTTGATGGGCTTTATTGCTGCTTGTTTTGTTTGGTTTAATAACACTGCATATCCCAGCGAATTTTATGGTCCTACCAATGCCGAAGCATCTCAAGCTCAGTCATTCATTTTCTTAGTTCGTGACCAAAAACTAGGTGCTAATGTTGCATCTGCTCAAGGTCCAACTGGTCTAGGTAAATACCTGATGCGTTCTCCAACTGGTGAAATTATTTTCGGCGGTGAGACAATGCGTTTCTGGGACTTCCGAGGTCCTTGGTTAGAGCCTCTTCGCGGTCCTAACGGTTTGGATATTGACAAGGTCAAGAACGATGTTCAACCTTGGCAGATTCGTCGCGCATCTGAGTATATGACCCATGCACCTAATGGTTCATTGAACTCTGTAGGTGGTGTAATCACCGAGCCTAACGCTTTTAACTTTGTTAACCTACGTCAGTGGTTAGCTGGTTCTCACTTTGTTTTAGCTTTCTTCTTCTTAGTTGGTCACTGGTGGCACGCTGGTCGCGCTCGTGCAGCTGTTGCTGGTTTTGAGAAAGGTATCGATCGTGAAAGTGAACCAGTTATGTTCATGCCTGAACTAGACTAAAGTTTTTTCGCTAATATCTTAAATGTCTTCAGTGATATAAGTAAAATTTGTCACTAAAAGTAGAAAAGCTCTTGTTTAACAGCAAGAGCTTTTTTTATATGGCTTTGACTATCTATCAAAATAAATAGTTGTGGATAATATAACAACCGTTATTTTTGTTAAGTTATATCTTGCACCAAGAAAGTCATGTAAATAAGTAATACTCAGTATTCCCGAGCGCCTTCCCAGATTTACAAACGAAGTCCTCTAAAAGAGGACTGAATAAATCTTGGATTTATAGTATTATTTGTTACTTCATATTTCATATTTGACTATTTATACGTATAGGTGCAAAATTTGAGTTAAAACGCCTTTCTTTTTCCTATTCACTTTTTATCCAAATCTCATGTCCTAAGTTATATAACCCTAAGCTTTGGGGTTAGGAAGTTTTCAAAAATAAGATCAAAAATAAGAAATAATTATGGGGGATTATACCCTAAATACCTTCCAGATAAGAAGTATTTAGATATCCTGATATGTACCGGTAGTGCTATATATATCTAGGGCTATAAAATTTACATTTGTCCCCAGAAACCAAAAAGATCCTTTGTTTGTCATTTGTGAAAATAACAAAAATGTAAGAAATGGCAGTTTAAATGAAATGATTTATGCCAAATAAAATTTTAATTTTGAGTAATTAGATTATTTTTAATGTTTTCAAGTTTAAAGTTGAAAATTAAATCTTAAAACTCCGAAAATATAACGATTCTCTTTTTGATAAATAGTCAGCTAAACTATGAACGATACGTAGTAAATAGTATTACAAACTCAAATAAAATTACTGAGATATGTTTAAAGAAATTTTAGCTAGTGTCGGTATTAATGGAGCAAAAGTTGATACTCGTCTTTTTAATACCTCTGTTGTTCCCGGCGATATCTTAGAAGGAGAAGTCTCTATTTTTGGTGGGGATGCAAAACAAGATATAAGAGATATTAATTTATTATTGGCTACAGAATATCAACAAGAAGTTGAGGAATCTAGCTTTTACGAAGAATGTGTAATGGTAAATTATCGCTTAATGGAAAGATTTACCATCTCGCCTGAAGAAGAAATTGTAGTGCCATTTACTATTGATTTACCTTACGAGCTTCCCCTGACATTAGTGGATACTCCAGTATATATTTACACTGACGTAAATATTAAAAATCGTTTTAATGCTAGGGATGGGCAAACTCCTACTGTAAGCGATCGCGATTTAATTGAAGTAGTTCCTCATCCCTTGATGAGCAGGGTATTAATGGCACTGGAGAACTTAGACTTCAGATTAAACGAAGTCAACTGTGAATACACTCAAAGTTTTGGTGGAGCTTATCCGTTTATACAAGAATTTGAGTTTATTCCTAATGGCGAGTATAGAAATTATTTAGATGAATTGGAAATAATTTTTAATCTAAATGCCGAAGGATTAGAGGTATTTTTAGAGATAGATAAACGTGCTCGTGGATTTAGTAGTTGGTTTCAAGAAAACTTCGATTTAGATGAGCGTTACGTGCGTTTTGATTTATTAGCATCAGATGTAGATGTGGTAGATGTGGAAGGAATGATTGATGATGTAATTCAAGATGTTTTAGATTAATAACTTGAATTCAAAGTCTTCTTATTTACCGTAGCTATCTCTACTTAAAATTATATTTCTTCAGGAGATGAGTAATATGAATAACTCAAATCTTCCAGAAACTTTAAGATGGACAACTAAAGCTAAAGCAAAGTTAAAGCATATTCCCTTTTTCGTTCGTTCTCAAGCTCAAGCGAAAATTGAGCATTTTGCACGAATAAGCGAACAAGAAATAGTAACGCTAGATGTTGTTGAGCAGGCTCGGATATATTTTGGACAGTAAAATACGCAGCAAATTAAGAGCATATCAAAATTTGCAACCAAGTAGAGACGCTCATTCAGAAATATGAAAGTTTTGAATAAATATCTTAAGCTCAAAACCCTAAAGAGTGAATATTAAAAACAAAGCCCACTTCATAAATAATAATTACTATAGCCCCCCTTGGGCTTCGCCTGTGGGCTTGTTTCTAGTATCGGCGGTCTTCCCAATTTATTTTACACTATGGCTTATGAGCAATCAAATATTTACTCATAAAGTGAATTTGTACTTCGATATTTTCAAAACCTACTGTTTGTAAGCGCTCTATTAAATCATCATTAATATAATTTTGATAGTAGGGTTCGTGAAATCTCTCCTGGAAATTTTGCATGATCCCTTCCATATCAGGTGCATCACTCATTTGTATTGAATCACAAAGAATAAAGACTCCTCCGGGTTTTGTGATTCGGAAACATTCTGAAATGACTTTTTGTCTCACTGGTGCTGGTAACTCATGGAAAAGAAAAACAGAAGTTACCCCATGGAAGTAATTATCTAAATAGGGTAAATATTCAGCATTAGCTTGTAGTAACTGAGGTAATTCCCCAGGAATTTCAGATAGTAACTCGTTTGCTTTTCTCAAATAAGCAGGGGATAGGTCTGTTCCAAATAGTGAAATTTCAGGATTACTATTACGAATAAGTTTTAAAGTTCTACCCGTACCGCAAGCAACGTCTAAGACATTTAGTTTCATATTTTGTGATTCATTGTGAAATAAATTCAGCCCCTTTTTCAAAGGAGAAAGAATTCTTCGTCGCATTGCATCTGCACAACCTCCGAACAGTACTTCTACCTGTATATCGTAAAGATTTGCAGATAGATCGCTTAAATAACCATCTGTTTGGTAATGAAAGTTTTGTAAGTAATATCGAGGATAATATTTTGTATCTACTGATGAAGAAAAATCTTGATATTGCTTTTGTTTAGCTCTTTCCCATGTTGAAAGTAAATCTAAGCAAACTATAGGGTAGTAACGGAAAAAATCGTCCCAAGGGTTATCAAATAGTAGATTATGTGGATATATGCCATCTTCAGCATCTTGCCAGTCAACTTCTAATAACTCATTTAGTTTTTCTTTTACTCTAAGTAGAACTTGAGGAGAAATAGGAATAGATTTTTTTGGTTCTGAGGAAGGAGAAATCGTCTCCAGAAAGCGGGTGCTTAAGTTTTTATGGGCTAAACTAAATAAGTTTTTACTTTCTTGAAACGTTTTGTATGTGAGTTTAGTTAATGTGTCTGCCATTAGACGTGAATTAAAAAGTTATAAATGTAGTGCTTATTAATATTGTTAATCAAATTTAACTAAAATAAACATTTATTGGTAAAAATATATAAAAATGTATCATAAATAAGTATCTAAAATTAGATTGACATATTTTATACTAATTTTGTAGCAACTAAATAATTAAAGTATATTTAGCTACGTGAATTTCATTATTACGTCATGTCATGGTTCAACTTACTGATTCCATTCCAAAGTAATTTCTAAATTTGCCGAATCTATGCCTTTTGCCAATAAAACAATCAGTCTACCTGATTCAATTCCAATTTCGATTCCGAATTTTATACTGGCTTTATCTGGCTTAATTTTTTGCAGAGATTCAGCAATATCCTTTGTTAAAGATTCAATAGCGGAGGTAACTTCTCCAAAAGGTCTGGTTTGAGAATTAATCTGACGATATACACGATTAGTGTCACCAATAGCAGTAACTTTAACTTTAATGGGTGTACCATCACTTAACTGTACGGAAATAATTTTACTTGGTAATTCCATATTGTTTTTCTAAGTTACCTGCTCACTTCTGAACTACCTGATGATACTGAATCAGATGCAGTAATTATAAAAGCAATACTGGATCCGGATAAATATTTATGGTTTTACCCGTATTTCTTCTATATAAGACATAAATTAGCTAACCTATTTAGACTATATGAGTGAAAAAATTATTTGGGTACAAGGCGATCGCCTAAGTCCCAAAAATACAGTATTAGAAAAATTTCCCGGGACTCCTGCTATCTGGGTTTGGGATGATGCATTGTTAAATGAATGGGAAATTAGTCTCAAGCGTATTGCTTTTATTTACGAGTGTTTGTTAGAACTACCCGTAGTTATTCGTCGTGGTGATGTTGCGAAGGAAGTATTAGCTTTTGCAAAAGAAAATGGTGCCGGTAAGGTTATAAGTACTGATAGTCCTAGTCCTAGATTTGACCGTATTTGCTCCCAAATTTCTAATTCCATGGAATTAGAAATTTATCAGGTAGAATCATTTATTGACTACGATGGCTTTATAGACCTGAAACGTTTTTCTCGTTATTGGAAAGTAGCCCAGAAGTATGCATTTAAATAATTCAAACAGAGCAAAGTTTGATTAAATTATGCTGTAGCGGACTAAAATTTGTATTATATGATAAATATAGAAAAATATAGCTAAATATATGTACTACATCACGTCTTACACTAAGAAAGTCGTGTAAGTAAATAATAGTCAGTATTACCGACCGCCTAGGACTGAAAGTCTCAGGTTTATAAACAAAGTCCTCTAAAAGAGAACTGAATAAATTTTGAGTTAAGAGTATTATTTATTACTTTTTACTTTACGTTTAAATCCTTAATTAACTACTTCCTGTCTGAAACCAATATGACTTATGCCCTATCTCTGGGGGAAATGGTTGTATCTCAGGTTATTTAAGTAAATTCAGTCCGATTAAAAGAGCGGATACTGTACCATTGACTGAAATTTCTCCAGAGTAAATTTTTTCTAAAATAGCATCTTTATGTATTAATAAAACTTCAATATCTTCGGTAATATCAAATTTTTGCTTACCTGATTTAGTCACTTTTTCTGCTAAAAATAAATGAGTTTTATTAGTATCTTTGCTTGGTCGGTCGTATAAAGTCGCAATTTTTTGGAGATGTGGGGCTACATAGCCGGTTTCCTCTTCTAATTCTCGGAGTGCTGCGGTTTTCGGATCTTCTTTTTCTGGGTCAAAACTTCCTGCAGGTAACTCAACAAAAAAATCGTCAATGGCATAGCGATACTGCCGTACAAAAACTATCTCTTGATTATCAGTTACAGGTAAAACATAAGCAATATCTGGCTTAATATGTACAAAAAAGTCGTCTATAACTTGTTCATTTGGTAATTTGATTTTATCCTGTCTGATTTTACACCAAGGATGATTTACAATTATTTTTGAATTTAAATGTTGCCATCTTTTTAGATTCCTCATAAATAAACTTAAATATTTTAGTTTTTATTTTAGTTTTACTTTTAGTTTCAATTTGATTATTCAGAATAATAACTCAATTCAAAAGTATAAAAAGTGTCATATATCAAGTGTGAATCACAAAAATCATACTGCTTAATGATACAAAACACTGGAATTAGGGACATAAAAAATAATGAGATTGAGGATAAGCCAAAAAAATTATTAATTTTAATTACATTATCTTGTAGAAAGATACTATGCATATTGAAGCAGAAGTTTTTACTGTAAACAAGCGTTTTCCTTTAACTATCAGTCGCGGTACAACAGCTAAAACGGATAACGTGTGGGTGAAGATTAGGGAAGATGGTATCGAAGGTTGGGGGGAAGCATCTCCTTTTGGGGTGGGAGATAAACGACAAACTACTGATGTAATTGTTACAGCAATTGAGCAAGTTTCTTCCCAATTAAAAGATTTTAACCCTTTACAAAGACAACAAATTGAACAGATTTTGAATAATTTTCCAATACCATCTTCTGCAAAAGCTGGTATAGATGTAGCTTTGCACGATTGGATGGGTAAAAAAGTGGGTCTACCATTGTGGAAAATGTGGGGGCTTGACCGGAATGCGATCGCGCCAATTTCAGTTACTATCGGTATTAGTTCTCCTGAAGCTGCCAGAAAAAGAACTCGGGACTGGTTACAATTTGCTGATATAAAAGTATTAAAAGTAAAGTTGGGTTCCCCCGAAGGTCTCGAAGCTGACAAACAAATGTTACAAGCTGTGCAATCAGAAGCTCCAGATCGGACATTTTATGTAGATGCAAACGGTGGCTGGGGTTTATCTGATGCTATACATATGTGTAACTGGTTAGCTGAGTTAAATATTATATATATAGAGCAACCACTACCACGGGGAGAAGAAAATCAGCTCATAGAACTGAAAAATCTTTCACCGCTACCTATATTTGCAGATGAAAGCATTTTTAATAGCTCTGATATTCCCAGATTGGCAAACTCCGTAGATGGGATTAATATCAAACTAATGAAATCAGGAGGACTAAGCGAAGCTATGCGAATGGTGCATACAGCTCGTGCTTATGGACTACAAGTTATGTTTGGCTGTTATTCCGACAGTGCGATCGCAAATACAGCAGCCTTACAATTAGCGCCATTAGCAGATTATCTTGATTTAGATAGTCATTTAAATTTGATTGACGATCCCTTTGATGGTGCATCAATGGAAGAGGGAAGAATTTTATTAAACGATTTACCAGGTATAGGGGTACGACACAGTGCGTTTAGCGCTTAATCAAAAAGTAGCTATCTTATTACATGAGGGAATTCGCGGCACTCATGGTAAAACTGGACTATCACTTTTGCGCTATAGTGAAGCTCCTATTGTTGCAGCTATTGACCGCGATTGTCCGGGACAGTCTCTAACAGAATTGACAGGTATAAAGCGCGATGTACCCATAGTGTCATCTTTCAAAAATGCCTTAGAGTACAAACCGCAGGCTTTAGTAATTGGTATTGCTCCTAAAGGTGGTGCTTTACCAGATGACTATTGGCATGAAATAAAAGATGCTGTGAATGCGGGAATGTCAATTGTTAACGGTTTACATACCCCTTTGGCGACGATACCAGAATTAAAAGAATCACTCAAACCAGGACAACTAATTTGGGATGTGCGCAAAGAACCCCCAAATTTATTTATTGCTACTGGTGTAGCCCGCAATCTTCCTTGTCGGAGAGTTTTGAGTGTAGGTACGGATATGTCAGTAGGTAAAATGTCAACGACCTTGGAACTACATTGGGCTTCTCGACTGCGGGGAATGCGTTCTAAGTTTCTACCCACCGGTCAAACTGGTCTCATGTTGGGGGGTGACGGTGTATCTTTAGATGCAGTACGGGTAGACTTTGCCTCTGGTGCTGTTGAACAAATGGTGATGCGGTTTGGTAAGAATTATGAAATATTACACATTGAGGGACAAGGTTCCTTGTTACATCCTGCTTCAACTGCTACATTACCCTTGATACGCGGTTCTCAGCCTACACAATTAATACTTGCCCATCGCGCTGGACAAACTCATGTTTTAGATAATATTCCTATTCCTCCATTGTCGGAGGTCGTGAAATTATACGAAAGCCTTACTTATGCTGGTGGTGCTTTTATGAAAGCTCCAGTAGTCGGAATTTCTTTAAATACCAAAGATTTAGATGAGTCTGCCGCACAGGAAGCTATTGGAGAAGTTGAAAAAGATACAGGACTGCCTTGTACAGATCCAGTGAGATTTGGAGCAGATAAATTATTGAGTGCTGTAATGAAAAATTAAGTAGTTGTAGAAAATTAGATTTACCAAAACAGCGATCGCTGCTGTATTAATATGAATTCCATCAAGGAGTTTGTAACGGTTATCTAATTTCTATCCAGAGATAGACATAATTAGTCAGTTTGTCCGGAAATATCAATTTGTATAAATGTCTAGATAGATTTTTACAAGAAATACTATACAACAAAATATCCCGCTTCCCTATCATTACCCTATTACCAATTACTCTTTTCCCTTTACCTAAAGCTTGCAGTATAGTGGAATGGTCAAAATTAAGACTAGTATTTTGAGGTAAATAGCACGTTGATGGTGATTGGTATAGTTCTGCGAGATCGCTATAAAATCTTACAAGCTCTAAGTAGTGGTGGTTTTGGTCAAACTTATTTAGCTAAAGATTTAGATTTACCAGGACAACCCAAATGTGTTGTTAAGCACCTTAAACCAAAAAATACCCATCCATCAGTCTTGGAGATGGGGAAAGTACTTTTTTATAAAGAAGCGAAATATTTATATTCTTTAGGACAACAAAGCGAACAAATTCCTCGATTATTTGCTCATTTTGAGGAAAAAGGAGAATTTTATTTAGTACAGGAATTTATTGATGGATGCGATTTAAATGCAGAAATCACTTCAGGAAAAAAATTTACAGAAGTAGAGGTGATTCGACTTTTAAAAGAAATCTTGGAACCTTTAGCTTTTGTGCATCAACAAAATATTATTCATAGGGATATCAAACCTTCTAATTTGATGCGTCGTTATGAAGATGGAAAAATTTTTTTGATTGACTTTGGTGCGCTTAAAGAGATTAACACCTTAGAAACAGATACTCAAGGGCAAATAACTACTACTATAGCCATTGGTACTCCTGGATATATGCCACCAGAACAAGCTAATGGTAAACCAAAGTTATGTAGTGATGTTTACGCAGCAGGGATGATCGCAATTCAAGCGTTAACTAATATCACCCCACAACAACTCCCAGAAGATTCTAGAAATGGTGAAGTTGTTTGGCGGGATTGGACGAATGTCAGTGACGATTTAGCAAGTATCATTACCAAGATGGTACGCTATAACTTTACTGAACGCTATCAAACAGCAGCTTCAATTTTAGTAGACTTAAATCCTTTATTACAACACTACTCATCATCTTTGAGAGACTCTTATAGAGCAACTCAAGTATTAGAAATAAGATCGAAACAATTATTACAAGATAAAAATTTAGGCAAGGATGGAGATAAAGAGCGATCCCCTTCAAACATATCGCCAATATCAGAATCAAGTAATTTAAACTTACAACGACGACAAGTTATCAAAACATTGGGTTTGATAGGTACTGGTTTTGGAGTAGCTATTTTAGGTAGACAATTTGTATCTAATAAGACTAAGTTGAACAAAACTTCGGTCTTATTGTTACAAGATTACCAATTTACCTTTCCGACGGTAAATGAAAAAGGAAACATCATCAAACGCGATCGCAATGAAGGCAAATATTTTATTGAAGATTTGGGAAATAATATTGATTTAGAAATGATAGAAATCCCAGGTGGTGATTTTATCATGGGTTCACCAATGGAAGAGAAAAAAAGAAATTCTTCAGAAGCACCACAACATCAAGTTAAAATATCAAAATTTTTCATTGGTAAATATCCTGTTACCCAGGCTCAATATGCAACTATTATGGGCAAAAATTATTCCAAATTTATTTCTAATGGCTTAAAGAAACCTGTAGAAAATGTTACTTGGAATGAAGCCGTAGAATTCTGTCACATCCTCACTCAGAGAACGGGACGTAAATATTATTTACCAAGCGAAGCACAATGGGAGTATGCTTGTCGGGGAGGAACTAATACTGCATTTAGTTATGGTAAAACTATTACCACTGACCTTGTTAACTTTGATGGCGATTTTTCTTACCGTTTGGCTCCAAAAGGTGTTTTCCGTAAAAAAACTACACCCGTAGGAAGTTTTCTTCCTAACAATTTTGGTATATTTGATATGCACGGTAATGTTTGGGAATGGTGTCAAGACTATTGGCATGAAAATTACCAAGGTGCTCCGACTAATGGTAAGGCTTGGTTAACACAAGGAAATAGTGATTTTAGACCTTTACGTGGAGGTTGCTGGGGTAGCAAGCCAGAAAATTGTCGCAGTGCTGTACGCAAAGCTGCTGAATTAGGTATACGTTATCCTATTTTTGGTTTTAGAGTAGCGGTAAGTATTGAATAAGTAATAAATATTACTCAAATATT
>JBCCDM010000196.1:0-11325 GCA_039030795.1 Cyanobacteria bacterium P01_A01_bin.84 | reverse complement strand
GTTCGCATCGAGCAAAAACTTTTTTACTATATTTCTGACTTTCTAATAAATCTTGTGTTTTAAATTCTACATACTGTGCATAAAATTCTCCTTGAGTTTTTAAATCTGTATGAGCAGCATAAATTTCCCCTAAAGTTTTTAATTCTTCCTGAATGAGATGTTTTATTTGCTGCTCGCGAAATCTATCTAACCTACTAAAACCTTCAGAATCTTTCTGTCTTCTTAATAAAGTCATAAGGATATGTTCTCTAGTAATTCCACGAGATTTAATTAGATTTTTCCACAAAATCTCGACTGCTTCTAAGGTTGGTATTTGACCAATAGTTAGCCATGCTTGCATTCTTACGGTTTGTGATTGATATTCATTATTCGCAAGTTTATTGAGCAGTTCTAAAACTTCGTTTTCTAACTTTACTAAAGCATTTATAGCTACAGGACGGGTAGATTTATATTGCAGTGCTTTAATCAAAGTTGAGTAATAATCTTCTAGATGAGTAGCTGCTATCATTTCTAAAACTGCGCAGCGTACTCGTAAAGAATTATCTTTCAATAAGTTTGGAATATAAATTCGTAATTCTTGTAAATAAACAACTTCTTTAAGTGCCCTTACTGCATTCACTCTTTCTTGTTCGTTTTTACTCTCTAGCATTCTCTTGAGAGTCTTCTTTGCTACATTTTTTTGAATTGTTGTTCCTTGTCTAAGAATTAGTCCAGCAGCAGTAGCGCGAATAGTAGAGTGTTGTGATTTATCTAAATATTGTTCTAATTCATTCAAATTTGCTTCCGGTTGTGCTAAGTAAATATACCGTAAAGCCGAAGCAAAGACTTTAGGTGCAGTTTGTTGATGGGAAGGAGATACTAAGGGAACAACATAATCTAAAAAGGCTGGATTAGCTTCTTTTTGCAGTATTACTTCTAAAATTAATTGCTGTAAATAAGTTTCTTGTTTTGATAGTAGTGGAGCTAAAACATGAACAGCCTTATCGGGATACAATTCAGATAAGAGTTCTACATAAGCAATTCGGTCTTCTGATGTATTTTTTTGAGTCAAAGCTTTATCTACGGCTTGTTTGAGGGAGAGAAAATCGACATCATTACTTTCAAACTTTCCTTGTTTGGCAATATAGACTAACAGATGCAAATAAAGCGATCGCAATAACCAAATTACTCCCAAGCAAATACAAGCGATCGCTGTAGTTTGCAACAAAAGCATTAATATTGGATCGCGAGTAGGTAAAATATGTGTAGATAGCCATAAAGTCCCTAGAATAAATAATCCTGCGACTCCAACACCGACAGATTCTGCAACTCCATTTGATATTGCTTGTACGTTAGTGCGTAACTTTTCTGGAATCGCTTGGAATAAGAGAGGAGCGCCACTTAAAATTAAGGTATAACGAATTAACTCATCAAGAAATTTTAGCAGTACTAAACCCCAGAATATATGGGTAGATGCTGTAAAGTGAGAACCAAAAATAATTACTATAATCGGTGCTAATATTCCCACTGCTGTTGGTAGAATACTTATTGCAAAAAAAACACCAAAGCGTTGAATTAATCTACTCGAAACAAATACTTGCACTAGTAATTCAAAGATTCCTGCAACACCACCAAAGATACCTAAAAAGGTGGCAATCTCTTTATTATTATATGTAGCTTGTAACTGAGTTAAATATTGAAAATCTATAAATACGCCAATAAATTGTAATAATACAAAAAAAGTAAATAACAATAATGCATAACGCCTAAAAGGACCATTTAGGCGAATAGTAGAATGATGATTATTTCTATTAGTTAACGTCTCAGATGTGCGGGGAAAAGCCTGTCGATAATTACGGGTAATATAAGCCATAATTATCGCACCTAGAATAATAAATATACTAGCAAAAGGAAAAATAATTCTATTTAATCCTACAGCTAATACTAAAAAAGGTAAGCTAAATCCACTGATAATATCAGCTAGCAGCATTCCACTGCTTACTAAAGGATATGTACGTTTAATTTCTCGAATATTAAATAATTTACCGGCAGCAAGTGAAATATTCAGATCATTCAAAACATAAGAAGCATCCACCCAAAGTCGTAGCAAAAATACTGTTACTACTGAAATAAGAGGATATTGTAAACCTTCACGTAATAAAAATAAAATTGTAAACATAAAAGGCGCGACTGCTACAATTATCCAACGAGAGGATAACCTCTCTTGCAGCCACGAGTATAAAAATATTAATACCGTGCCTAAAATAGCACTTGCTACGTATATCCAAGGTAAATCAGAAGCCTGATATTGTTCCAGAAACAATGCGACCGTTGTATCCTCAGACCACCGCAAACCAATGGAGGTGGTAGTATAAAAAGCAAACATTAACAGAGTGCGATCGCTTTCTTCCGGTCGAAGATTTAGCAGTTGCAGCACTCGCAGATGAAAACCCTTATTTTTTGCTAACCAATTATTTTTTAGTTCCATGCACTGTACTTTCTGGTGAGGTTATACCGTTAGCTTTATAAAAGCTATGGCAAGATATATTTCAGAAAGTTACTCAGATGGTTTATATCAAGTCAAAAGTCAAGAATAACTGGATAAACTACTACCTTTTCAGGAGATTTTCAAAATTGAAATTACCAAAAGGTTCCCAATATTATGTTGTAGGGGCGTAAGGTTTGCACTCTTATCATTGGTCAAAAATCATTTTCCGTAAATCACTGATTACAATATTGAAGTAAAATGATACTTCAAATATCAATAAAGTACTTAAAACCTATTTTTTCCCCTACCTCTACTTGCTAAACACTAATAAAATTAATGTTCGCAATCATTGGCAAGAGAGTTAAGTATACTTTGTCAACAAACGTGGTAATATCTTTTTCCTTTCCTTTTTATAAAATTCAAGGTAAGAATTGCACCCCACTCCACGTTAGTGAAAAATTCGCTACATTTATCCAAACCTGATATTACAGCTTTTACAAAAATGTAAAAGTCCTGAGTAACTGAGTATTATTTTTCCCACTCAGCTATCAGGACTATCATTAATGAAGAAATTTCAGTATTTTCTCTAGTTGTGTAGATACTTTCTTTTTACAGAGGTATATAAAACTAGATTTATGGGTTCTGGTCTTTTGACAGCTTGTTCTTCCATGAATCTATCCCACTAATAATATTTTCGCTGAAAAGCCCAATTAGTTTAAGAATTAAAAACGAAAAATTAAGCTCTTCAGACAGATTGTCCCTGAATAAATAAGCATTTTCAGAATCGTGGGATAGGTTCATAGTGGGAATTCATATTGCTTTGGCAATATTTAGGTTCTTACCACCACGGGTTATTAATTTATCGGTAAGTCTGATTTAAACAAAAAATCATACAAAACTCTTTCTCTGTCAAAAAAGACAATGTTCTACCCTAATAGGGTTTATTCATTTGTATTCATATATTTTATTTCTTGGGAGAAAGAAGCATCATCATGTTTCTGCCTTCTCTCTTTGGTGCCTGCTGCAATTCTGCAACCTCTTCCAAGTCATTAGCCATACGTTTTAATAAAGCTTCTGCCAGATTACTGTGCTGAATTTCTCGACCCCTAAACATCACAGTAGCTTTTACTTTATCTCCGTCTTTCAAGAAGCGTTTGGCTTGCTTTACCCGTACCTCATAATCATGCGACTCTATTTTATAGCGCATTTTTACTTCTTTTACGTCAGCAGTATGCTGCTTTTTCCGTGCCTCTCTAGCTTTCTTTTCTTGCTCAAACTTATATTTCCCATAATCCATGATTCGACAAACAGGCGGATCTGCCTTATCAGAAAGAAGCACTAAATCCAGTTCTTTCTCTTCTGCTAGCTTCAGACCCTCTTGGGGAGTTACAATACCTAACTGTTCGCCCTCGGTACCTATCAACCGAATATTTGGAAAGCGGATTCTTTCGTTAATTTGTGGCAGATCGCGACTTCTTCTTTTCTCAATCACAGGCATATATGATTCGTGGGAGCTGTTTGCTAATAATTTTTACTTGGTCTTTGCTTGTTAGCCTACCTTTACACTTTTAAGTAAAAAGTATTGAGTGCAGACCTACAATTGTTAATCTAAGGAACTTTAAATCAATTAGTTAAATGTAAATTGCTAAGATTTTTACAACCTTAATTTACACTTAACCGCTAAGACAAATATCTTTAACGTCCTGCCATCACAAATGATGGTAATGGATAATTTATTTTTTAGTATTCCCTTATATCTTTAGAATAGCTAATTCATAAAATAATTTCCTGAGTTTATCTGTTATTCTACTCACTGTGAGTGAATTCATATCTAATAATTAGTCTAAATTAGGTAAAATGATATTACATAAATATTTGTAACTGTAATAATTATATCTGTAGATTATATCTGTAGTAATCATGTAATATGATTCATTTTCTCACAAAAGCATTACTTGTACTAAATATTACATATTTTTTTAATTGAAAGCATCAGTCCTATGCTAGATATATGCGATGTAGAGACAAATAATTCAGAGAATACCTACCATAAATTTTAATAGTTGCTAGAAAATGCAAAAAATTAAATCGCTTTACCAATACCTTAGTCAATTTACGAGGGTGAGTTGATGTTCAAATTCTCATTGTTCCGAAGTAGGTAAAAAACAATCAGCCCTAAAAATTACTTCGGGGTTTTTCGCAAGGCTTTTTTCAGCATATTTCACGTAGGATAAGTATTTGATAGTCTAAACTGTCTTGTCAACTAAACGCTTATGTACAAGTGATTTTGTCAGTTTTACCAAAATTTTTGTAGGCTATTATTTTGGCAAAGGTATTGTTTACATAATGTTTTTTCAATGAGTGTGATCGCCTAAAATGAGTTTGCGATATGTTGTGATGGTTTTAGCAGAGGCATGAGTAACATATTTCTGAAATTTGTTTCAGAAAAATTTGTTTAAAATTTATTTAATCTTACTGCACATTATACCAAATATATTCAGATTTATTGGAGGGTCTTTTGACTACCGTAGTAAATGATTGGCGGGAAAAAGTTGGTAATCAAAGGGATTGGATTTGGCGTGGTTGGAAAATTCGCTACACATATCTTCGTTCCCGTGAGGGTAATAATCACAAACCTCCATTAATTTTTTTGCATGGGTTTGGTGGATCTATCGGTCAGTGGCGATATAATTTAGAAGCATTGAGCCAACATTACACTATTTATGCTATGGATATGTTGGGCTTTGGTGCAACAGAAAAGGCACCCGTGAGATATAACGTAAAAATTTGGGTGGAGCAGGTTTATGATTTTTGGCGTACTTTGATCAATCGACCTGTAGTTTTAATTGGTCATTCTACCGGTTCGTTGATATCTCTTGCAGCAGCTCAAAATCACCCAGAAATGGTGAGTGGAATTGTGATGATGAGTATAGCAGACCCATCAATAGAACGAGAAGCCATACCTCCCATTCTACAACCAATAGTTGCCAGTATTAAGAGTGTCGTAGCTTCTCCAGTTTTGTTAAAACCCCTATTCTACTTTTTGCGTCAACCTAGCGTGCTACGTCGTTGGGCAGGATTGGCTTATGCTAATCCTAAAGCAGTTACAGATGAACTAGTAGACATTTTAGCAGCCCCTCCTCGAGATAGAGGTTCTGCACGGGTTTTTAGCCAATTATTTCGTGGTACTATTCGTACTGATTTTGGTCCTAGCGTTAAAAAAGTTTTGCCAACCTTGTCCATCCCCATGCTTTTAATCTGGGGAAATCAAGATAGATTTATTCCACCCACTTTTGCAAAAGAATTTGCTAGCTACAATCAAAATGTACAGCTCATTCAACTTGATAATGCTGGACATTGTCCCTATGACGAATGTTACGAACAAGTAAATCCAGTGATTTTAGATTGGATGGATAAATTTATTGATTAATAGGACTTACGCATTCGTAACGAGAAATAATGCTTTGCGTTAGCTAACGCTTACTCCGTAAATGCTTCGCTCGAAAGAGCTTATACTTTTCTACTGTCGTTCTGGACGAAAACACGCAGTCTGTACATAAGTCCTGATTAATTAACTAGGAATTGATACTCAGTAATTGGAAATCAACTTACCTTTCTCCTTTCCCCTTCCTCCTTTTCCCCAACCATATAAGGGTTTTTCACAAAAACTAATACCATCGTAAAACTTTTTCTTTCAAGATAGTCTTGCCATGGTGAGAAATTCTTAATATTTTCTTCGTCAAAACGTAGCGTATATTTCCCCTAGTTGCTAAATAGCGATGTACGTCAGATTTAACCCCTGATAAGTTACTTTTGAGTGATAATTCAATTCGCTCACTAGTACTTCTAGCGATCACAACATATCTACTGGGGCTATCTTGTCCACATACATAGATAATGAAACTTTTAGTCTCGGCTTGAGCAAATATCTTATCTTGGAGATTACAAGCTTTCGCAACTAGTCTTCCCATGGTGTTTGTAGCGCTTTTTACTCTCTCTCTGAGAATAATCCGACCTCGTTTGCTCACTAATGATTCATATGGGTTAACAACATATATAGCTTCTCCTTTAATTGCAATATAATTGTTATCTTTAATTTTACTTAAAGGAACTACGAATTTTCCACCACTTTTGGGTATACGAACGTAGTAACCATCAGGATTTTTTTTGTCTCCTGGACAAATATATAAATAATATTTAGTTGTGTTAAAAGTGCGAATTGGGCGAAATTTAGAAGATGGACAGATATTTTTAGTATTTATTTTTTGATTTAAAATTTGGATAATTTTTGTTGGGGTAATCTTTGAGCTTGCATATGCGACATCATTAGTTGTTGATAAAGTTGAGAATAAGCAATTACTACCAAAAAAGAGAATACAAAATGCAAGTAAGTTTTGAGGTTTACTGTTAAAGAACATCATATTCTTAAATTTTTAAATTAATAATTATATTTACAGGACTTATATTATGTCCGGTCAAACAGTTGTCATATCTGTGGGGACTAAGTAATGAGTAAGGAGTAAGGAGTAAGGAGTAATAAATAGCACTACCATCTTTTCAATAGCGTTATATCGTAACTAATTAAGCGGACTTGATATTACGCACAGACTACGTATTTACGTCCGGAGCGATCGTAGGGTTAGTATAAGTACTATCGGACACGCTAGCGCGTTTGCGTAGCATAACGTAGTTAACGCAAAGCCTTATTTCTCGTTACGAGTGCGTAAGTCCTAATTTATTCATAAGAACTATTAGGATAGGGATATTAATACGGTTCGGTTAAAGAGGAAATAGTGAAGAATAAGACTTACAGCCAATTATTTTCTTCTCTTTGTTGCTTGTCCAAACCGTATTGATAGGAATCGAATTTGAACCTGATTGGTTTGTATTCAGAACTTACACACGGACTACGTATTTACCTCCAGAACGACCGTAGGAAAGTATAAGCTCTGCTGTCAGGCTTTACGCAAAGCCTTATTTGTCATTACATTACGAGTACGTAAGTTCTAATATTATTTTTAACAATCGAACTATTTCTTATTATGGTAGAAAAAATAACCCAAGACAACAGAGTATCTTCGGTGTTTATAAACTTTTAAGAAGTAACTATATATTTATTTCCATTAATGGTAGTAAAATTACTTATAATTCAAGAATTAAATTTTTTAAATTAATTAATTAAATTTTAAATTGAAATAGATATCAAACCTTAACCTTCATACTCAGTATCAATTTCAACATCAAATGTTTCTTCATCAAACCTGACGTAAAGAATATTTGGACGACAGCAGACCTGACAGTCTTCTACATAAGATTGTTGATAGCCAGCACTAATATCAACGAACGTCAGATTTTCTTCACCACAGTAAGCACAGTAGTAATTAGCAGTATTTTGCATTTTCAGTTATCAATTTCCTATCTTCCTATAGCTAAGAACTAATAATTATAGCCTCCTTACCTAATGCTTCTGCTAAATGCTTCTGTAATGTAGCCTCTGGTAAAGGTCCTTGTAAATGACTCCAAGGTAAGACTTGTTGGGTAGACCACTGGTCATGAACGTAAAAATCCAAACTAGGAATTTTTCCCTTTAATTCCTTAAAAGCACGCTTATAACTACCCAAAGAATCTCCAAATTCTCGCGTTAACTCTAGTAAAGGAGAGATTCTTCTATCTCCCCTAGATAATAAAGCTTGAATCACTGACCAATTATAACTTTCCGGGCGAAACTCTACACCTTTTGATTTAAGTTGCTTTTGCAAAAGTTGTAGTTTCTTATTAGCTTGTTTATTAACACCAAACCATTGAAAAGGTGTATGAGACTTTGGCACAAAAGTACTGCATCCAAGAGTGAAACGCAATCCTGGAGCTGATTTTTTTAGATTTAGCATCATCTGTACTGTTGCGTCCAAATCTTCAGTTTCTTCTCCTGGTATTCCCACCATGCCGTACAGCTTTAAAGCTTTGAGTCCTCCTGCTTTTGCGTTTAAAGCTGCTTGGATTATATCTTCTTGGTTTAGCTTTTTATTAATAATTTTTCTTAATCTTTCCGAACCACTTTCTACAGCTATTGTCAGAGAGCGCGTGTCTCTTTTCGCTAAAATCTCTGCTAATTTAACAGTGACAGTATTAGTCCGAACTGATGCGATACTTAAGCGGACATCATCATACTTAGGTTTACTCAGATAATCCAATAATTCTGAAAACTCTGGATGCTGAGTTACAGAAGCACCTAATAATCCCAATCTTTTGGTTACAGTTAAACCTTTCTCAATAGTAGGAATCAAAGAACCTTCTAAATTGGCAGTTCTAAAAGGTAAAGTCAAATAACTAGCTAAACAAAAGCGACACATTTCCGGACAGCTTCTCACCACCTCCACCATAAATATATTTTCCCATGCGGCTTTCTCTGTAACTACTGTTGATGATGAGAGAGTATTACCACGATAAGTTTGTTTGTGGATAGTGGCAGGAATTTCCGGTGAAACTGGTTTTATTGACGCGATCGCGCTATCTACTCCTAAATATTCCACTTCATACAATAAAGGTACATATATACCTGGTACCTGTGCTAGAGCTTTTAGCTTCGTTTCTCTAGGTGCATTTCTTACTAGTTTATAATTGTCTACAAACTCATTTAACAAGTTCTCACCATCACCAAGTAAAACAACATCAAAAAAATCTGCAAATGGTTCTGGATTCGCGGTTAAAACCGGACCACCTCCAAAAACTATCGGATGATGATTTTCCCGTTGATTGCTTCTGAGGGGAATTCCTAGATTTTCTAAAAGATTAAAAATATTTGTATAATCAAGCTCCCAAGACATAGAAAAACCAAGTATTTCTGGTTCTCTAGGGAGCGGTTCGCGAATATCTGTAAATAAACGACTTACTTGCAGGTCAGAACGCAATGCTAAGGTCGCCCAAACTATTTGATAACCTAAACTAGTAATACCCACGGTGTACTCGTTTGGAAAAGCAAATATAACAGGGATTGCATCTGCATCCGGAGTCGCAGGAGTGAATAGAAGCTTTTCAGCAGGAAAAAAGTCAGCGCTCACAAGTATTGTTTTAAGTAGCTTGACAAAAATAAATTCATTGGTAAACCTTAAGGATTTAGGGAACAGGGAGCAATCAAATAATCTATATAATCAATTCTTTCTAAGTACTTACAAGTATTTTTTTGTAGGAGTTTTTCTATATTGATTCCTATATTTTATCTTAAGCCATAGAATCATCAGGTTAAAAACTAATGTAATGCTATTAGCAAGGATAATTGCTATATCTTGACGAAAAATCCCATATACTAACCATAGAGCAACACCTAAAATAAAAGTAATCAGCATGATGTAAGATACATCCTTTGCTGATTTTGTTTGCCAAGTCTTCACCATTTGTGGCAAAAAAGATATTGTAGTTAAAGTCGCAGCAGATAACCCCAAGATAGTTAGATAATTCATAGTTCGGTAATTGTGTTGCCTACTTATTATTCATCCCAGACCGAATTCAATTAAAAAATGTATTCTATTATTACAATATCTTAAGAAGACTTGACTAAACAATCCCGGCATTATGAGATTAAAAAATTTTATTCCACAAAATTATAGAATGTGATGCAAACACCAGCCAAATCTAAAACTCCAAATTCCTGACAACCCCAGGGTTTAGTTTCTAGTTTGCCATTAGGATGAATAATATCTTCCCCCTTAGCTAAAAACTCTTCATAAAGCTGTTTGACACCATCAACTCGGATACGAAAAGATGTACCCTCAGCAAGATGTTTATCATCATTTTGCACTAGAAAGATTTGTATCTCATCCCGCTCTACAATTGCCATTGTTAAAGGTTTTCCCTCAGTATGAGTTGTCACGAAACCTAACTTATTGTAGAAAGCGATCGCTTTCTCAACGTCTTTACCAGCAGGAATTAGGGGACTGAGATTTTTTAATTTCGGTGATTTATCCATGATACTAATTATCAATACATGAGAACTAGGTCAAAGTCTAATACCTTTAATTTAAGAATTATCGATATATTTTTGGATTTTAGGAAAAGTTTAAAGGTATTGTTTTCCCTTTTCTCTTCAACCGATAAGTATTAACTCAAAGTCCCCTTCGATAACATCAAGCAGAGTGATGTTGATACAGTTCGGATCAAGATTTATTATTTTTTAGACGACTGAAAACTTAACTCCTACAGTCATATCGTTAAAGTCATTGTCACCACCATTAGGTAAATCCTCAAAACCAAAGGTATTATCATCAATTAAGCGAATATGTTCTACTCCATCGCTGTTTGCTCCCAAGAATGAGAAGTAGACTTCTGCGCTATTATTGAGTGCCTTATCTAGAGTTCCATCTACAATAATGAAAGGAGCTAAAATAGTTCCCCCGTCGAAAGTTCCATCAAAGACAGTAGTTTGCTGGTTATCAGTTTTAAGCAAGTCTAAACCTGTAACCCGATTTTCCAAAGCTGCTTGTTTATATCCAGTATCTCCAGGATTTATATCTACAACACCATCCCCAGAAGTATCAATTCCACCTGTAGTATCAAGAATTTCGTAGAAACCAACAATATTATCGAAAGCAGCTTCTCGACTCACTCCAGCACTAACCGATAATGAACCTGTTTGATCTCGTAAATCAATTAGCTCTTGTTGCAGTTCTTCAGGAGTACCAACTACAAGGCTACCACGGAGAGTATCAATATCAGCAGAACCCGGTTGGACTTGAATATCTACGGTCAAAGAATCTACTACTTCATCTAAGTTATATTCCACCCCAAAATCAGTAGGGATTGATTCAGTTAGTAGAGTTTGAACTAAATTTTTATTGAGAATTTCCCAAAAATCAGTCTCATTG
>JBCCDM010000195.1:0-11346 GCA_039030795.1 Cyanobacteria bacterium P01_A01_bin.84 | reverse complement strand
CTCCTTGACAGCCTCGCATGCAACAGCTGGAAAATAATGGGAGTGTTGTGATGAGCATATCTATCCACATTATGAACCGCTGACGGTACGCCCAGGACGAAAGCATCACTTTACGTGTCAGGAGGAAGACACCCTCGTTGTGGTGTCTCGTTGAATGCAAAAGCTTCTTTAGCTCTTAACCTTATTATAAGTAAAGCTCAAAGCTTTCCCCATCTTCTGACAGTAGATCAACCAAGTAGTAACTACACTCATCATGGGAATAACGTGGAATAAATTTTGAGAGTGATCACAGAACAACGATCGCTTGTAAAGAAGTAACAAGAATTATCCTCAAAGTCGCACAATTGTTGAGGACAAATACGGAGTTGCAACTTAGACGCTCGGTTACGTTATATTCAAATACGATTCCGTCACCTAAAAGACAGTAACCAGTCTTCAGCAATTTTAGATTTCAGATTAATACTTCAGATAACAATATGAATTGGGTAAAAAGCCTGTGGAAATTCTCCCGTCCTCATACCATTATTGGCACTAGCCTGAGTGTTCTGGCGCTGTATCTTATTTCCGTAGCCACAACAGGTACGCCAATCGCCGCTGTTAATCTAGAGCAATTGTTAGGGGTTTGGTTTGCCTGTATCTGTGGCAACATTTATATAGTCGGCTTGAATCAACTCTACGATGTGGAAATAGATTGCGTAAATAAACCCGATCTACCCTTAGCTTCAGGTGAACTCACTATCAAACAGGGTAAATTAATCGTTGCAGCTACAGGAATTCTCTCTCTGATCGTCGCGGCGTTAGCTGGAAGATGGTTATTCGCAACGGTTGCCATCAGCCTATTCATCGGTACAGCCTATTCTACTCCCCCGATTCGTCTCAAGCAATTTCCTTTTTGGGCAGCTTTTTGCATCTTAACGGTGCGAGGAGTAATTGTGAATATTGGGCTATTTTTGCACTATGGCGATCGCTTTAACGGCAGAGAAGCCTTAAATCCTTACGTTTGGACGCTGACTTTGTTTATTCTTTTGTTTACTGTGGCGATCGCGATTTTTAAAGACGTACCAGATCTAGAAGGAGATAAACAATACAATATCAACACCTTTACCCTAGTAATAGGTAAGCCAGCGGTGTTTAACCTCTCCCGTGGCGTAATCACTGTTTGCTATTTAGGCACAATCGCCGCAGGTTTATTCTGGCTACAGTCTCTTAACGTTGGCTTTTTCGTTGCTAGCCATCTAGTTTTGTTGGGACTACTGTGGTGGCGCAGTCGTGATGTCGATCTAGAACAAAAAAGTGCGATCGCCGATTTTTATCAGTTTATCTGGAAGCTATTTTTTGCTGAGTATCTACTCTTCCCCATCGCCTGTTTTATTACCTTTGTCGATAATTACAGTCTTTGATAAATCTATTCAAAACATAGAACGCAGCAAAATAATAATAAAAAAGCAAGCTGGAAAAGCTTACTTTAATTATGGGGGTGTTATCCTAATCACTTCATCTGATTAGACAGGCGCAATCTAACTACTTCTAATTCTAGCTCTGCTACTTTTCTTCGCAACTTCGTAATTTCGTAGCGAGCATGCTGCAATTCATTAACTTCTTCAAAGGTTTGCTTGAAGGCTTTACGTCTATTCTCCAGCCCGAACCATTGCTGATAAGTTCTAGTATGTTCTTCAACTGAATGTCCTAAATTATCAGCGGCAGCTTTTATTGGAGTCCCTTGCAGATGTGCCCTAATGGCACAAGCATGACGTAAATCATATGGTTGAAAATTAAAGTTATTTCTTTTAAATCCTCCTCCTATTATCGAAACTTTATTAGCTAATTGAGATGCTGTAGGATTATCAGAAATATAGGTTTTAAACGTATCAATCATATCTTGTTTTTTTAAGTCAAAAAGTTCAATCCATTCGGGAACGAAAGGCAAAACTTCTCTATATCCAGTTTTATTAGATTCATGAACTTTAAAAGTATTATGCTTGTTTTCAAAAGAGGTAAACCATTTTAAATCGGGCTTATTAATAACTTCTCTAGGTCGTAATCCGTAAACCGCAATAATGCCAGCGACAAATTTATAGAACTTCCAAGAATTTCTTGAAATATCATTTTTATGACGTAATTTTCTCGCTCTCTCTTCTAAAGACAATATTGCAGTAACTATATCATCATCGCTAGGTATATTGCGTTCAGAAGGTTTATATTTTAACCTCAGCGATGAATAATCAGCTTTAATTTCAAGTTCTTTACACATTAACCTTGCAAGGACTAAAGCATTTTTTCTTGCATGAGGAGATTTAGTTAATTTAATTTTTTCTCTTATGCTTTTTTCCGTAATAATCTCATCTGATAAAAAGATTGTCTTGAATTTATTCAAATAACTTTTAATACTGTTTTCACTTCTAATAGTTCTTTTTCTTGTTTGAAAATATCTTTTCTCGAATTGCTCGTAAAATTCACTGAAAGTAATATTTTTACTGTTGTTAGCTCTAACTCCTAAATACTTATCATTCCAGGTAAACGTTTGACGAGCTATAAGCCTACCTAACTCGTAAGCTTCCTCTTCAGCAGTCTTTAAACCATCAAAGTTGGCTGGTATCCCTAACGATAATTTATATTGTTTCTTATTTCTTCCTTGCTTATGATTATCACCGGGTTTAAGCGGTAGTGATGCTCTAAGCTGAATAGCATTACTGGTAATTTCCAGTTTTACTTTCATCTTGCTGCTTTTCAAGCGCTGATTAACTTCATCAAGTTCTTTTTGGAGTTTCATATCGAAATGTTCTTTGGTTGCTTCTATTATTTTTCTTCTACCAAAGTAAGAACCATCCGAAGTTGTAGGTACTTCAAAGTCACTAAATACTTTATCCTGTATATCTGACATTTATTGACTAATTATTGACTAAAATTAACTTCTTATATTGCTTGTTCTGTTCGTTCTGAACAAAAGCTATAGTAAAGAATATAGGTAAATCAGCCTATCAAAGTCAATAGTAGAACCTGGTGACCCTTTAGCAAATCCTGATAAAACTTTCAAAACTTTTGAATTAATTCATTCTCAAGCTCCAGATATTAAACTCTGTTTATCAACTAACGGTTTGATGCTTCCGGATTATATAGACCGGATTAAAGAATTAAATGTTGACCATGTGACTATTACAATAAACATGGTAGATCCAGAAATTGGAGCCAAAATCTACCCTTGGGTTCACTATAAGCGCAAACGCTATAGAGGAATCGAAGCAGCAAGAATTCTGCACGAGCGACAAATGGAAGGTTTAGAACTTCTTCGTGAAGCAGATATCTTGTGTAAAGTTAACTCTGTATTAATTCCAGGTGTTAACGACCATCATCTTCCCGAGGTAAATAAAGCTATCCGCGAACGAGGTGCATTTATTCACAATATTATGCCCTTGATTAGCGCTCCCGAACACGGTACTCACTTTGGATTGAACGGACAAAGAGGTCCTACTTCCAAGGAATTAAAAGAAGTACAGGATAAGTGTTCTGGTAATATGAAAATGATGCGTCATTGCCGTCAGTGTCGTGCGGACGCAGTAGGTTTGTTAGGAGAAGACCGTTCTCAAGAATTTACTAAAGAGAAATTCATGGAAATGACTCCAGAATATAGTTTGGAGCAGCGTCAAGAAGTTCATCAAGGTATTGAACAAACCAGAGAACAACTCGAAGCAGCTAAGCAAGAACTTGAAACCTTCGATTTAGAACTTACTGGTGAAAAAATGCTGGTAGCTGTAGCAACTAAGGGTGGTGGTATCGTTAACCAACACTTTGGACATGCCAAAGAGTTTCAAATTTACGAAGTTGATGGTAGAAAGGTAGAATTTATCAGTCACAGAAAAGTAGACCATTTCTGTCAAGGTGGATACGGTGAAGAAGGCACTTTAGAAAATATTATTAAAGCATTGTCCGACTGTAAAGCTGTATTAGTTTCCAAGATTGGGGAATGTCCTAAAGAAAAACTAGAAGCAGCAGGAATACAAACTGTTGAAGCTTACGACTTAATTGATAAAGTTGCTTTAGAGTTTTACAAAGAAGCAATTGATAACCCTTCTTAGATTTTAGATTTTGCGGAAAGTTGAGCCATTACGGTCTTGGGGGTTTTCCCCATGAGTAAATGGCGTTGGGGTGTAGATTTACGAACCCCAAAACGCATCCTCGACGGATTTTGGATTTATACTGATTTCTATGGGGAAAAAGCAGGTTGTAAAATAGTTGTCAAAATTAAAAATCTTTTTGATAGAAAACTATTCTACTCCCACTACAAAAATTAATCTAAAATCTAATAACCCAAAATCCGTCTTGGTAAAGTTTGGGAAGAGAAGTTGGGCAAAAGTATCTTCCCCCCAACTTTACTGCAAAATCTAATAATCTAAAATCTAAAATCTAAAATCCAAAATAAAAAAACCCATCTGTTGTTAAAATCCAAAATTCTTCATTACCCATTGCCATTACCTCGATTGGATAACGTAAATAAAGGTGTGAAAAATGGCTTATAAAATTACGAATAATTGTATTTCCTGCGATTTATGCAAAAATGTATGTCCCACTAACGCTATCAAAATGGTTGATGACCGTCCGTGGATTGACCCTAATCTTTGTAAAAATTGCGTTGATAGTGTTTATTCAGTACCTCAATGTAAAGCAGGTTGTCCCACATATGATGGCTGTGTTAAAGAAACATCTGAAGACTATTGGGAAAACTGGTTTGATACTTACAAAAATCTAAAATCACAACTTACAAATAAAACAGATAAAACTGACTATTGGAAAAAGTGGTTTAATACTTATTCCCAAAAATACTCAGAACAGTTAGGAGTTAGGAGTTAGGAGTTAGGAGTTAGGAGTTAGGAGTTAGGAGTTAGGAGTTAGGAGTTAGGAGTTAGGAGTTAGAAGTTATTAGTAACAAGTAGCGAGTAAGGAATTAATTTCTTCTTGTCACCTTGTCACCTTGTCACCTTGTCACCTTGTCACCTTTTCTCCTCTTCTCTCTTTCATTACCTAGTTATTAAAAAACTAAAAAAATATCATTTATCCCGAAGTATATTAGAGATATCAAAATTATGCAAAAAGACTGTATTTACTTAGACAACAATGCTACTACTAAAGTAGACCCCAAAGTGATAGAGGCAATGTTGCCTTACTTAAGCGAAAACTACGGCAATCCTTCTAGCATGCATACCTTTGGGGGACAAGTCGGTAAAGCGGTAAAGCAAGCTAGAGAAAATGTTGCAGCGCTTCTCGGTGCCGAACCTTCTGAGATTGTCTTTAATAGTGGTGGAACTGAAGGAGATAATGCTGCTATCCGGGCTGCACTTCAAGCACAGCCTAGCAAAAAACATATTATTACAACCCAGGTAGAACATCCTGCTGTTCTTAATCTTTGCAAGCAATTACAAAAACAAGGTTATAGAGTCACTTATCTTTCGGTGAATCGTCAGGGACAGTTAGATTTAGATGAATTAGAATCTGCTCTGAGTAACGATACCGCTTTGGTTAGCGTTATGTATGCTAATAACGAAACCGGCGTTATATTCCCTGTAGAAGAAGTTGGTAAGCGAGCTAAAGAATACGGCGCTTTGTTTCATGTCGATGGTGTTCAAGCTGTAGGGAAAATTCCCGTTAATATGAAAAACAGCACCATTGATATGCTGACCCTCTCCGGTCATAAAATACATTCACCTAAAGGAATTGGCGCACTATACGTGCGAAAGGGAGTCAGATTCCGTCCTTTGATAATTGGTGGAGGACAAGAGCGTGGAAGACGTGCCGGAACCGAAAATGTACCAGGAATCATCGCTTTAGGTAAAGCTGCCGAACTCGAACTGCTACATTTAGAAACAGCAGGAAAAAGACAAAAAGATTTGCGCGACCGACTAGAAAATGCTATATTAGAAATAGTTGAAGAATGTGAAATCAATGGTGGCGGAGCGCAGAGATTGCCCAACACCACAAACATTGGTTTCAAATATATCGAAGGCGAAGCAATCTTACTATTATTAAATCAGCATGGAATTTGTGCCTCAAGCGGTTCTGCTTGTAGCTCTGGTTCTTTAGAACCTTCCCATATCTTAAGGTCAATGGGAGTACCCTATACAACTTTGCACGGTTCCATCCGTTTTAGTCTATCTCGATACAATACAGATGCCGATATTGATGCAGTATTAGCAGTATTACCCGCCATCGTGCGCCGTTTACGCGAGCTTTCACCCTTCAAAAACGATGATGCGGCTTGGCTAAAAGACCAAGAACAAGCTTTGGCTCAACATTAAAGAATTTATATTGAGGAGTTAGGAGTGAGGAGTTTAAGAATTTATCCCACTCTCCCAAACTCCCACTTCAAGTGAATTTATTGTTCATAGTTCATTAATCTACTCATCACTCAGAATACAGCTATGTGGGACTACACAGATAAAGTATTAGAATTTTTTTACAATCCCAAAAATCAGGGCGTTTTAGAAGATAAAGGCGAATCAGGTATTAAACTTGCCGTGGGAGAAGTCGGTAGCATTGCTTGTGGTGATGCTTTACGACTCCACATCAAGGTAGACGAAGAAACAAATAAAATCCTTGATGCTCGATTTCAAACATTTGGTTGCACAAGTGCGATCGCATCTTCGGAAGCTCTGGTAGAATTAGTAAAGGGCAAGACTTTAGACGAAGCTCTGAATATTTCAAACAAAGATATTGCAGAATATTTAGGCGGATTACCTCAAGAGAAAATGCACTGCTCGGTAATGGGTCAAGAAGCTCTAGAAGCAGCAATCTCTAATTACAAAGGTATTCCGATTGTGGCTCACGACGAAGATGACGAAGGAGCAATAATCTGTACCTGCTTCGGTATTACAGAACCTAAAATTCAGCGTATCGTAAAAGAAAATCAACTTACAACCGCAGAAGAAGTTACAAACTTTATAAAAGCCGGTGGTGGATGTGGAACCTGTTTGGCTACCATTGATGACATAATCATTGAAAACCAACGGTTGGCTACTTTCAGCACTGAAACAAAATCAAATAACGGTAATAGTAACGGTAATAGTAACACCAATACTCAAGTTATCGATAAACCGCTAACACCAGTGCAAAAAATAGCACTGATACAAAAAGTATTAGACGAAGAAATAAGACCCATCCTAATCGCTGATGGGGGAGACGTAGAACTATACGATGTAGAAGGCGATACAATCAGAGTAATCCTTCAAGGTGCTTGTGGCTCATGCTCTAGCAGCTTTGCAACCCTCAAAAACGCCATCGAAGCAAAACTTAAAGAGCGTATTAGCAACAACGTTAAAGTTGAAGCAGTTAATAGTTAGTAGTTAGTGGTTAGTAGTTAGTGGTTAGTGGTGAGACATGCGCTCTTAAAGGTTCCCTGTAAGCCGTTAGCGAAGCCTGTCCGCGCTTGACATAGGCTTTCTCGTAGAGTGCAACTGCGAACCCGAAGGTTTAGTAGTTAGTAGAAATCTACGAATATCAACTAACAACCATCAACTAACAACTAACAACTATCAACTAACAACTATCAACCATCAACTATCAACTTTCACCCGTAGGGTGTGGATCATCAAATAACAACTAACCAAATTATGAGTCTACAGCAAATAGTTGTAGAGCGTGCGCCACCTGCCACGTTCTATAAGCGAGTCACTCTCTCTACAAGAGTGATAATTAACAAGAAGCACTGCACCCACTTAGCAAACAATTAATTGCAGGAGAAAACAATGACTGACGAAAATATCAGACAGATAGCGTTCTACAGCATTTGTTAACTAGAAGTGCAATTTATCGTGATATGTTTATCTGTAAGAGTTAGAGTTGATTAATTGTTCGGAGTAAACAGCACAAATAATAGTGTACTTTTAGTGTAAAAATGAGAGATATACAGGGTGAAGTTTTTAGCGATTTTGAAGTACCAACTACCACTGATGGAAGTTTTGCTGGAAGACAAGAAGTGGCTAACGCAACCCAAAAGCATTTGCAAATGAAGCTTGAACAAAAAATAGTAGAAGTAAATCAACGATTAAAAACCAGCAAGATTAAGGTAAGTATTCATTCAAGAAAAGGAACTATTCAACTACGTGCTACTCTCCCCTTGAAACCAAATGATGTTCATCCAAAAGGGAAATATAGAAAGCAATACACCATAAGTTTGGGTATACCAGCTAGTTTTGACGGATTGAAAACTGCTGAAGAGGAAGCACAGGAATTAGGAAAGTTAATCGCTCGTCAGACTTTTACATGGACTGAAAAATATTTAGGGATTAAAGCTTATAAGAAAGAAAGCATCAGTTTTAAGAAATTTTACGAGCAATTTGAAAGCTTTTATTTTTCAACTCGGAAGCGTAATTTAAGAAGTGAAAGCACTTATCAAGGTGTTATTAGATGTTACAGAAGACATTTTTTGCAAGATATACCAATCAATTCAGAAAATTTAGTAAACTGCATTTTAACTGCTAAAACTCCTCATACTAGAGAACATGCAATTAAGCTAGGATATATAATCGCGAAAAAGTTTAACTTAAAAATTGACTTTAAGGTTCTGAAATTAAAGATAGAAAAAAATAAACGCAATATTCCATCGGATAAGGATATCACGATGGGATATTTTTGTTTCGATCTACATTTACAAAAAATCAAAGCAGTTAAACCTAAAAGTATTAAAAGCAATAAAATTTACAAATTAATATACGGTTTAATCGCTGTATATGGATTACGACCTAGAGAAATCATGAATCAACCCGATTTAAACTGGTTGGTTTCATCTGAAAACGAAAATAGCACTTATAAAGTTCACGAATCGAATAAAACTGGATACAGAGAAGTATTTCCTTTTGTGTCAGAATGGATTGAACTTTTTGATATCAGGAATCCAGAAAATATAAATCTTTTGAAAGATTATGTGGATAGAGAAATAACACCATCTGCTTTAGCTGGAATGGTAACTAATCTTTCCAAGTTTTTCTCTAATATAGGATTACAATTTACACCATATGATTTAAGACATGCTTGTGCTATTCGGGCACATTTGCAGGGAGTTCCGATTAAAGCAGCGTCTGATAATTTAGGCCATTCTGTAGATATTCATACAAAAGTTTATCAAAGATGGTTTGGTTTAGAGAATCGACGTAAAGCTTTTCAACAAACTGCTGATAATAATGATGAAGTTGATAAATTAAAAGATGAAGTCTTATGTCTTAAGAAACGAATAAATCAATTAGAAACTGAATTAGCTAGATGTAAGATAAGATTAGAGGTTAAAGGTTAAAGGTATTAAATTTCATTGTAACTAATTGAACTATAGGATTACTATTTGATTTTTGTTAGCGTAGCGTGTCCGAAGGACATAACATACGTAGGGTGTGTTGTCGCGCAGCGCAACGCACCGTCATACAAAAGTTTTGGTGCGTTAGACTATCGTCGTAACGCACCCTACAAATACCTAATTTTTTCAATATTCAAGTCGGATTCCTATAATTATGACTTGGTAAAAATTATCTATATATATTTTTTTTTAAAGTAGGCTGTAAAAGTCTACTTTTTTTTTTAGAAAAAAGATAGATGTTATACATTTTTTTGTTTAATTGGAATTATACCTATAGTTTAGATTTATTTTAAGGGAATAGTTAGTGTAGAAAAAATAATGAAAATTAGTTTTTTTGAATAATATTTGGCGATTTTGAGATGATTTATTTAGGGAGAAAATAGTGTCAAATTTTAGCAAAATAATTGAAAATCTTTAGTCGTAAGACTTTGAAATATTATAGAAATACTGTTCTACGGTAAAGGTGGTATCGGTAAGTCCACCACATCTCAGAATACTCTTGCAGCTATGGCTGAGATGGGTCAAAGAATTATGATTGTGGGTTGTGACCCTAAAGCGGATTCCAGTGGTATTAACGAAGTGGACACAGTTTTTAATTTAAAATCGTCGTAGATAATATCAAGGTGATTACCACAGCAAAGCTGAACGACACTATATAAGTAGAAATTTCCTATATAGCAATCCTAGATGAGTTGTGAGAAAGGTAAGTGTCAGAAACCCGGTTTTTTCAAAAAACCGGGTTTCTAAAATCTCACAAATGATTTAGGAATGCTATATTATTTTTAAGTTTAACTCAACGAATAAAACCTAAGTATTTCTTTAATTGTTTTTTTTGTTTAAAGGTTTTCAGTACGACTTTAAAACTATTTTTACTTAAGTGATTATTTTATAGTATTCACTAATCTTCTCAGTTTCACTGACCCCTGAGACAAAAGGTTTTATCTATGATACAAAAAAATTTGACCGCCTGTAATTTAATATTTTTTTGATTTTTTTTTAATTTATGATTAATTATTATTCACGTTATGGATTAAATAGACAAAAAAGTACTTTATTCCAATGAAAAACTATTTATTTGTAAAGTTTTGACTTAAGAAAATACTTCATAAGTTTTATTATACATTTATTAATCAGCTAGTTTTCATTTATTCAGTAATTTTTCTGATTACGCAATATTTGTTATTGTCATAAATTTAATCTAACTTTGTCACATTTGTTTTTTATTTCCTTTGTGAACTTGGCTAGAGCTTATTTGGAAATAATTAGCTCTTATCTCAGAAAATCGTCTAATTTTGAGACGACAGAATTTTTTGTGATGAGTTTAGCATATCTACTCAAGATATCGCTCTGATTCCTAAATCCCTATATAGCTTAAATTGACTGAAATTTATTAAGGATGCTGCCAAGAATTTGAGTGTTTTGAATTACAGTAAACCTATTTCTTAAATAATTCACTATGTCAGAAATAAAACCACAAAATTCTTCTCGAATTTCGGAGAAGTTGCTTAACCTGCATCAGGAATTTCTAAACTCAAAAACTATATCTAGGAATACTAATAGTTCACAAGCTTTTTTTAGTAGTAACGACATTCTGCAACTCAACGAAAGCGGAACAGAAGTTATTGTCAGAATTACCAGTAGTGATGTTGAAGGTTTATTACCAGCTTTAGAAGGTTTAAGTTTTAAAGTTCTCGGTTCGGCACCAAATCTCAATTTTGTTGAAGGTTGGATGCCAATTAGTTCAATTGCTGACTTAGAAAATCTGGGAAATCAAGGACTTTTAGGTGTATTGCCTGTTTTTACTCCTATAACTAAGGCTGGTTCGGTAACCAGTCAAGCTGATTTTGTTCAGGAAGTTGACAGAGTTCGTACATCTTTACCTACAGGTTTTGATGGTGAGGGAGTAACTATTGGTGTTTTGAGCGACAGCTATAACAATTTGGGTGGAGCCGATGATGATATAAATACTGGTAACTTACCTGCAAACATTAATATTATAGAAGACTTAGAAT
>JBCCDM010000194.1:0-11349 GCA_039030795.1 Cyanobacteria bacterium P01_A01_bin.84 | reverse complement strand
TTTGATACTTTGAAAATCATACACGCTAAGGGGTCTTGCCACCGTGGGTTCGGTTTGTATTGAAATCGTTGAGGGGAATCCCCACTTGAGGTCATTACTTGGTTGGCATTTACTGCAACTAGAATATCGAGTACATCAAGCCGCTAGTATTTATCAAGCAAGAGAAATTTTTTTAAGCCATCAACCAATGTTGGTAATCTTGGATGCTGATATTCGCGATGGAGATGGTACTGAGTTTTGTCGTTGGTTGCATCGTCAGCAACAACCTCTTATCCTCATGTTATCCGCTCGCAATCATGAATCAGACGTAGTCTCTGGACTTAAAGCTGGTGCAGATGACTACATGAGTAAGCCATTTGGGATGCAGGAGTTTTTGGCAAGGGTGGATGCATTAATCCGCCGGAACCGTACACCTACAGCACCAGCTTATTTAGATTATGGCTCTTTGCAGATAGATTTGGTACAGCGTCGCGTACGTTTTAAAGGGGAGTTTATTGACTTGACTCCTCAAGAATTTAGTTTGCTATATGTTTTAGCACAAGCAGGTGGAGTACCTTTAAGTAGATCGGAATTGTTGCGTCGTGCTTGGCCCGATGCAATAGATAATCCGCGTACAATAGATACTCATGTACTTTCGCTGCGGAAAAAAGTAGAATTAGATCCGCGCCAACCTAGTCTAATTCAAACTATTCGCAATGTAGGATACAGGTTTAACATGGAGTTGCTTAATGCAAATACTCCGCAAACACAAGCCAAGCTAGTCAAAGAAAAGTTTAATAATCCACGTTCGACGCTGGCTGTTAAGCAATAGATAATCCGTCATTTGTATAGAATGCTATATAAATGCTGTATCAATGTATTCTACTCGTCATTTGAGATAGATTGAGGGGATAAATTTATCAAAGTTAAGCGCTTTATATCAAATATATTTAAATAAATTTAAATAGAATTAGTTATCCCATCAAAGACCAAACTCATCTTCAGCTTCGGCTTGATGCAATTTTTCTTCTAAGTTTGCCCAATCTACTTCTAAGTTAGATTGATTAAGCAATAATCTACCTTGCTGTAAATATAGTAATCGAGTGCAAAACTTCTGAGCCATAATTAATTGATGATTAGTCATCAAAATAGTAGTTTTGTGAGTTTCACTCATTTCTAATAAAACTTTTCCTACTAATTCTGCATTTTCTCCATCCAAAGCCGAAGTTGGTTCATCAAGTAGTAAAATTTCAGGTTGAATCATCAAAGCACGAGCGATCGCTACTAACTGTTTTTGTCCCATAGAGAGTTGTAGCTCTGTTCTTTGCATCCAGTCAAAGGGAATGTGTAATTTTTCTGTGTACTCCCTAATTTTTTGCTCGATAATTTGCTGAGATACACCACGTAAAATTAATGGGTAACTCAAAGCTTGTTTGACATTCATTCCTAAGAGCTTCGATTCTTGCCCGAGTAATGTTACATTACTGCGTAATTTGCTAACGTCAATGTGGCAATATTTCTTGTCATACCAATAAATGTTGCCACTGCTAGGCTCATCAAGACGGTTTAAGAGTCGTAGTAGAGAAGTTTTACCTGCACCGGTGATTCCGACAATAGCAATCTTCTCTCCTGGGAACACTTCAAATGAAATATCTTGTAAAATCGGATATCCCAACTGATTAACTTTCCCTTGAGAAGAGAGACTCCCATACAGGCTAACTTGCTCTACCTTCAGTTTTGGTTTATCCGTCGTCCCCAAGTTTAATTCCTAAATTTTTCCAAGTATTTTTTTAAGTCCAACCATAAAATTATACTAATAGTCCTCCAGATAAAGCTGTTGTAATTGTCCATACATCAATCAAGAGTAGTAATAGCGTAAAAACTAGTAAAATTCCATACATCCAAGGTTGGGACAAAGGATAAACATCCGTCGTATCAATACTAGTTTTCTGCTGTAAGATATTGACTAGTTTAGAGAAACCAGCAACCCGCATCGGTAATAAGTAAGCTTCTTCATTTTTACTAAGTAAGTAGTAAATTATCCCACCTTGACCGGTTGTTCTAGGCTTTAAATCTTTTATATCAGACCAAGACAAAAACCATCCTTTGCGAAATAAAGCTGGAACCCAAGCTGCATAAGATACCTGTATCCCTTCTTCATTTAAAATTACACGTTCTGTTAAAACCCCGTAAAGTATTATCCAACCAATACTAATACCTAGCCAAAAGAAATGTGAAGAAATAGGTGCATTTGTAACTTCAGCTAAAAAAGGTAAAGGAAGAGTTAAGGATAAGTAAAGTAACAATAATGTAATCCTAATTAAAGGAGACAAACGAAAAATAGCAGACGACATCATTTCAGTTATTAGTTATTAGTTACTAATTAGCAGTTACTGTTTACATACATTTTTTATCTTATTGCTTCCCTTACAAATATTTCTGTACAACAATCCAACCAGTAATTGAAACCCAAATGAAAGCGATCGCTAAAATTACATTAGCGCTAATGTGAATCGGTTTTGCCCAAGGTTTACTAGGAGTAATTTGCGTGGCACTTATGGCAGAAATTAGAACTAATACGACTGTTACTAAACCAGAGACAAGATGGCTTGAATGTCCTAAAGAACCAAAATGACCTAAAGTGCCGACAACACCTATGGCAAGAAGTAGTAGCACTAAAAATAATAACCAAATTCCAGTTAAATAGTGAGCTAACCGTAAATTATTCCGTTCCCAAGTTATGGGAAATCGAAAGCTGGAATTTTGAGATTTTCTGCTCAAAAACATTGATAAACCACTGACTGCAAGAAGTAAATAAGCTAAAAGGGATAACCCCATTGCCCAAGCAGCTATTTTCCAAAGCCATATAAAAGATGGTAAATCCATAGTTGCCCAAATTTATGGATTGATTTATTTTAATTGTAATATTAATATTTTTTATAGCAATTATAAAATTATAATATGTTCTACTCTAGTTATACAGGAAATCTCAATTGTTAATTAGTTAATTGGGAATTATCTTATAAAGGACATGACAATTCTAAATTGATATCAGAATTTCCATGTGTAATTAATGTATAGATTAAGAAATAAATTAATCTAGTTTAGTGTCATTCAGAAATAAGTTTCAGAGAACCGAGTCAAGCAGAATGAAAGATAACTTTAATCTTTAACTCTGCTTTTACATTTAGCATAATAAGAATTTTTTGCAAAACAAAAGGACTGTTTTACGGAACAGTCCTTACAAAAATAAAAAAAATTTTCTAATCAATTGATACTAAGTCAGAGACTTTTACAGTTTGTATGGTATCTTGGTTTTTTGTATTAAATGGCGGTACAACTTTTTTATTATCATCTGAGTCTAAATCAGTTTGTGAATCAAACTCATAATCATTATTTTCGCTAATCATTAAGCGAGCGCACGGAATAGTATCCGACAATATTGCACTTGCCATCATGCCAGTATGAATCTCTAACTGAGCCTCATCCGGAGCTTCAAAGACTAGCCTTTGTCCCGGGAAGACCACCCTTTCAAAGTACCAGTTAGAAATGTTTGAGATGCGAGCCACCTGTATTTTGCTCGTGGCATTGAAATAGCAGCAGAGAATTTTTCCTGATTGTTCAGGTGGTATAGGATCTAGTATTTGAGCCATAACTGCTGAGGAGCTTGACGCCACAATTTTATGTTACATAAATTACGGTAACATTCACCGATCCCCACTTACTGTAACTGCGACTACCATATGAGCCAATCTTTATCTATATCTACCTAAAGACAGGCTCAAATTCTAAAATTTTCATAAAAAATATGCTATTTTTGCAATTATACACTAAGCAATAAAAAATTAAATCCTTATTCACCTGTATCAAATTTAGCTATCAATCATAATTCGTAAAACAAGCATCAAAGGTTAAGCCTTAAAAACCAGGACTTAGACAAAACCTAGCTTATTGACTTTGTGTATTTATGGGGGTTTTCCGACAAATTATTTGTGCTAGTTATTACTAGGATGAAAGTACCTGAGAGAATCACTTTTATCCCCAAAAATAAGGATATATATTCTGCATGAAATATTCTGAGATAAAGGCTACAGAGTCAATAGCTTAGGTAAACCTTATTTCTTTTAGGAAGTTTTGGAAGATCGCCCTGAAGATAATACATTTCTTGTAAGTCCTAAAAACCTTAAAAATCTTAAAAACCTTCAAAATCTTAAACATCTTAAAAACACATTTCTTTTTAAGGTTTTTGTATTCAAAATTGCCAATCCCACTTATTTGAGATTTAGTACTGATCCGAATAAAACTACTTTTTGAGGAAAGACAGAACAAATTATTTCTCTAGTTAAACATTTCTGCAGAAAGTAGATAAGTGCCTTCCTATCCTCGTAGAGAAATTCAATGGAACTAGGCTCGCAACGTTAGCTAGAACCGTTACTCCGTGAACGAGCGTGTCCTGGGAAGGACAAAAATAAAAAATAAGGCTTTGGGATTACTAATCTAACGACAAACCTGGGAACGTCTCTATATTACAATACGGTTCAGATAAGAGGAATTGTAGGTTGGGTAGAGCTTGAGCGTTACCCAACAAAACATTGATAATGTTGGGTTGCGTTCCTCAACCCAACCTACGCTATTTGGAATTTTCAGGCTTAACGGCAACGGTATTGCTCTATATTAATTTCTGGAGATGTCTATTGGAATATTTGAAATAATTAAAAGTGAATATTTGGTTGACATAACTTTTAGCTAAATATGATTTTTCTGAAAATTTATAAATCTTGAAGATAAACTAGGTCTTCCAGACCCCCATTCCCCTAACTCTTCGATCAATTGGGAGGCTTTGTATAAGTCCTGTTTCTAAAAAAATCTGCTGAATTTAGGGCAGAACCTAGTAGATAATCACGCTCATTGGCATACTAGGGATGTTATCGTAAAGCTACAGCTTAAAAAATTCATAAAAATTTATTTTTGTTATATATTGTTAAGTAAAACTTAAAATTTTCTTGTGAATTTCCTGCCGTCTCGATAAAAACAAAGACCAATAGAGATTCACCCAATAAAATTCACCCAATAAATTATATGGCGTTTAATACATTTTCCTCAGATAGATACCCTTAATAGATAGTTAAAAGAATAGCTAGCTGAAAAACCGAGTAACGAAAATGGAAAATCGAATTCTTTATGTTCGTCTCCCTTGCAACCCAATTTTTCCCATAGGGGTTGTGTATCTCTCAGATCATGTTCACAAACTATTTCCCCAAATTGAACAACGTATTTTTGATTTGGGAACTGTTCCACCATTAGATTACAAATCTGCTTTAGATACTTGTATAGACGAATTTAAACCAACAACACTAGTTTATTCATGGCGAGATATTCACATTTTTGCTCCAGTTGGAGGAAGAGGTGGGAATCCACTGCAATATTCTTTTGAAATTTTTTATGCTAAAAACCCCTTGGTAAAACTCCATGGAGCATTAGGCGGTTTTCAGATGCTGAAAAGTTTTTATACTGAATTGTGGCGTAACTCTGAACTTGTCAAACGTGGATTAAAGCGTGCTCGTAGATATCATAAAGATGTTCGAGTGGTTATAGGTGGTGGTGCAGTTAGCGTTTATTACGAACAGTTAAAACAAAGTCTGCCTAAAGGAGCGATTGTTTCTATTGGTGAAGGAGAAACTTTATTAGAAAAATTACTTAATGGAGAAGATTTTTATGATGAACGGTGTTATGTGGTGGGAGAAACCCAACCGCGCGATCGCTTAATTCACGAAGAACCTACACCTATAGAGAAGACTGCTTGCGACTATGATTATATAGAAAGCATTTGGTCTGAATTTAGCTATTATTTCCAAGAAAGTGACTTTTATATCGGCGTACAAACGAAACGCGGATGTCCTCACAACTGCTGTTACTGTGTCTACACCGTAGTTGAAGGGAAAAAGGTACGCATCAACCCAGCAGATGAAGTTATTGCGGAAATGCGGCAACTTTATGATCGAGGTATTCGTAACTTCTGGTTTACTGATGCTCAGTTTATCCCAGCCCGCAAATTTATTGATGATGCTGTAGAACTATTACAGAAAATCATTGATTCTGGGATGAATGATATTCATTGGGCAGCTTATATTCGTGCTGATAATTTAACACCAGAGTTATGTGAACTGATGGTAAAAACCGGCATGAACTATTTTGAAATCGGTATTACTAGCGGTTCTCAAGAACTAGTGCGGAAAATGCGCATGGGTTATAACCTAAAAACAGTTTTACAAAATTGTCGCGACCTCAAAGCTGCTGGGTTTAATGATTTAGTTTCGGTTAACTATTCTTTCAATGTAATTGATGAACGTCCCGAAACAATTCGTCAGACTATAGCTTATCACCGGGAACTCGAACAAATTTTTGGTGTTGATAAAGTTGAACCAGCCATCTTCTTTATTGGATTGCAACCCCATACTCATCTTGAAGATTATGCCTTTAAAGAAGGGATTATTAAACCTAGTTATAATCCTATGCTCTTAGCACCTTGGAACGCTAGAAAGTTATTATGGAATCCCGAACCCTTGGGTTCTTTCTTTGGAGAAGTTTGCTTACAAGCGATGAAGCAAAATCCTAATGACTTCGGAAGGGAAGTAATGAAGATTTTGGAAGCAAAATTAGGTTGTGCTCCATTAGAAGAAGCTTTATCTGCCCCAATTACGAACCGGGTAAAGCAATTAACCAATGCTTGACAAACATCCCACGTTAACTTTTTCAGAGATGAGTGACTTATTTTGTAGGAATTTCGGGATATCCTAAGAGAAGGTTTTCAGTGAACAAAATTAATTAACCCTCCCCTTGCAAAAAATTAAACTAACACCTGCATGATTATTTGACTAAACTCCAGCTATTATAAAAGGTTTGTAAAAGGTGTAAGTTAGAAATTGAGCAAATTTATTTGCAGTGGGAGAAGAGGAATAGAGGAAGTAAAACTAGGACGATTCAGTTCTTCTCCTCTTTTCCTATCCTGATAGTCCTTTATTCTTTACCCCTTTTATCCCTGAACTTTCTACATATTCTAGGTATCGTTGACACTCATATATAGAAAGAAAAGTTAAAAAATGCGACTTACCAGGCTATCATCACAATAAAATATTAATTTATACCTCATTTAATTTCTTTACTTTAATTAATCCCCATGTTAGAAGGCTCTATCTTAAAACAATTAGAAAATATCTATCGTCATAGTAATAAAACAATCAAATTTGGTGTTTACTACAAAAATACTTTAGTTTCTCTATGTCATGCCCTAGAAGACCATATCTTGAAAGAAGAATCCCGACCTTTAGTAATTACCGCTTTTCAACAGGGTAAATGGTATTTAGAAGAAGCAAATAGATATGCAGATATAGCTAAAAAATCTTCTCAGATTGTCATTATGGCAGCCCCAGATAGTGGTTGGGCAGAACATCCGACAAGTAAGTGTCAAAATATAGATTTAGTAGCTCTAGATCCAAAAGATCCAGTAGCTCAAGAATGGCACTTAATTATACTTTCACCAAATTATAGAGGCATGGTGCTTTGCCAAGAACTTTCCCCTGCCGACTATGGTACTAGTGGTTTACCAACATCAGATGTAGAGCGAAAATTTTATGGTTTGTGGACATTTGAACCAGACTTAGTTCAACAGACAGTGGAACTTGCGATCGCTCATATTAGTCATTATGACCCTCAGCTAGCAAATAAGCTAATTGCAACTCAAGCAAATTTTACAGCAAATCCAGCTAAGATAGAAGAATTAACAACAGTAGTCTCCCGTGTTGTAGATTATTTACAAACAGGGCAAGAAAGTCTTTCCTTACCTACAAATTCTAATTACAAAGCTTTAGATAATAATTTAGTTTCTAATAAAATCCAAGCATTTTTGCGAATGGCACAGCTAATGGACTTGGCTGATGTCAATAATCCTGCTGCTGCGGCTGAAGTCGTAGCTCTTTGTGAAGTTATAGGACAAATTTTAGAAATTCCCGCATGGCAAGTTAAACGTTTACGTTTGGCTGGTTGGCTACATCGCATAGATACCTTACAAAGAACCGAAAGCTTGCTCAGTAGTGGAAGCAGTATCCGCTATCAAGAAGAGGCTCCTAATTGTCCTCTAACTTGTCCTTTGGAACCAGGAGCACAGGTATTAAGAACTATGTCTCGGTTGCGAGCAGTTGCTCAAATCATTACTCATCAGACTGAATGGTGGGATGGTACAGGGCAACCAGCTGGTTTAATCGGTGATGAAATTCCTTTAGAATCAAGAATTTTAGCCCTGATTGCTGAGTTTCAGTGGAGAGTCAATCAGAAAAAGAATTCCGATACTAGTAAAGAAATTGCATATACCCAAGCTTTGCAAGAATGCAAGCTGCAACAATCAACCCGCTTCGACCCAAAGTTAGTAGAAGCCCTGACTTTATTAGTAATGGGATTACAACAAGGACTAGAATTATCTGTGTCTACTCCGAAAATTAGCAATAGTGTATGGCTGATGGATTCGCCTTGGGATAATGATAGCGAAGCTAGTGTCAATTCTACTCAAGGCTTGCAGACAAGGTAATTAGTTCGGGTAAAATAAAATTTGGGTGTGTAACGGTAACATAAGAATTGATAGTGTAACTTGCTTGCTATTCCACTACTTTCGTTTTATCATCCAAAATGTTTTTAATATTAGGAAATAAAGCATTACCAGGTTTAGTGCTACTTACCAAGCATTATTAGCCAAATATAAAACCATCAGAATAAAAGATAAAAAAGCCAAATCTCTTCGGAAAAAATGGATATAGAAGCAATTAAGTTAGGTAATATCAAACATCTACCAGGAGTAGACCTAGAAGATGAAGAACTTTCACAACTAGATTTAAATCGTATCAACCTTGCTGGTGCAAACCTTGTCGGAGCCAATTTAATTGGTTCAAAGTTGGAAGGTGCCCATTTAGAAGGTATTAATCTGATGGGAGCAAATCTGCAAAAAACAGATTTGCGAGCCAGCCTTATGGGAGCAAATTTGATGCAGACTGATTTAAGTGGGGCGGATTTACGCGGTAGTAATTTACGTGGTGCAAACCTTATGGGGGCAAGACTTAAGGATGTATGTCTTGCAGGTGCTTTCTTAAGTGGAGCTAATTTGATGAATGTCAATTTACAAGGAGTAGACTTACGAAGTGCGGATTTACGCGGTGCAAACCTGAGTGGTGCTCAACTTAAGGGAGCAGACCTGAGTCAAGCAGACTTACAAGGAGTGTTCTTGAGTGAAGCAAACTTAGAAGAAGCGGACTTACGAGGAGCAAATCTTGCTGGTGCGAATCTAACAGGAGCAAATTTACTATGTGCTGAATTAGAAGGTGCGAATCTTAATGGTGCCAATTTTGACCGTGCTTGTTTGGTTGGTACACTAATGTCCGATAGTTCCCTATAGATATTTGCTATTTAAACACTAACCTTAAAACTTATTAACTTGATTCCTAACTCTCAACTTCATCCAGAATGCCAATAAACCTAAAAATAATAGTCCTATAATTCCAGCTAAAGGATTATCATTCACCCCTGTTAGCCAAATAGGAACGCTACGAGTGTATTTAGTTAGCTGTCCAACGTTAATTATGTAATATCCCCACACTAAACCACCATGAATACCTATGGGTAAACCAAGTCGTCCGCGACAACTATATTTTGCCCATATGCAGACAAAACCTAATAGTAGTAACCCTAAAAACTGTGGCGATGTTCTTAAAATCAATGGTAATGGCTTAATAAAGTGGGAGATAGCGAATATACTAGCTCCCGTCCAAACCACTACCAAAGGACTATAGTCTCGTTGCAATTCATCTAATATCCATCCTCTAAATACTACTTCTTCAGCAAAAGCAACCCCTAAACCGGTTATAGCTCCTTCTACAACTACTTTTAATAAAAAAGTGTTGGATTGTTGCCATATAATCCAACCAAAAATAGCTTGTAAAATAAACAAAATCAGTATACTTATTAGACCAATAGCTATTCCTTGTAGCAGTTCAACTCCGTTTTGGGATGTAAACTCTAATCCATAGCGCTTATATACTTGCGACTGCTTATGAAGATAGCTACTCCAGACGGGAATAAATACAAAGAATTCTATCGCCAATGGCACCATTGCTAAAATAGTCTTTTGGTTTTCATCTGCAATAAAGAAGTATATGAAAGTCCCATAGGGCAACCAGAATAAAACTAAAATTACCAGAAAGCTGATGATTCTAATAAAAGCAGAGCAACGGGATAAAGAAGAGAAGCTAATTTTCATACCAACCAAATTTTACCGGAGTAGCTCAAACTTTACATAAGACTATCGTCATAATAAAAGTCGCCAATCTACATTAGATTTGTGATTTGACGACTACTTATTATTTGTAGTTTCCCTTAGTTTTGCTATTTCTATTCTTCTGGTTCTATAGTACTAGTCAAACCATGACCCTTCAAAGTTTCACAATAAAATTCAGCGTGTTCTAAAGCACAAGTAATCACCAAAGCCAAACTGTTAGTATGGGCTTCCATCATGATGCTTACAGCTTGCGGTTGAGTCAAACTCGTTACGGTAGTTAATAGAGTTTGCACCACGTGTTCCATACTATTAAAATCATCGTTATGGAGCAAAACGCGATATTTGGGGGCAAGTTTTTTAATTGTTGAGGGTTTTTGTATAGTTTCGACTGACACGGTTCTTTACTCTTATACTATAGGTTTAGTGGAACAGATTATCTGTTTTCCAAGTGGGATAGTGTCGTTCACTTATCTTATAGCATCATATTTATTTTATGATGACAAAAAATAACTATGAGGTTTGAAGTTATGTGCAATATGGGCAAAATAGCTTATATCCAATCAATTTATTTTATTTAATAGACAATGGAAGTGACACCACAATTGGGAATAGGACAAATTGTTTATCTTGAGAAAGAAAATACTCGGTTGTATGCTGAAGTTGTTCAGATAGTTGTTTCTCGACAGTTATGTTGGGTACGTCCTTTATTACTGATAGTTGTAGTAAATGAAGAAATATCAACGACAGATTTGAGAAATACGTCTGATTTACTTTGGTCTTTGAGTTCATTTAAAGCCGCTATTGATACAGATGTTATCACTTGGTTAGCTCCTTTGATGGCAGGAGAACCAAAACCACACATGATTCCTAACGCTAGACAAAAGCTACATAAATTTATCAACAATATGTGGGAAGTTAAACATGAAAGCTAAAATTAGCTTGATTATGCTTTCTATAATTATTGGCACGAGATCATTGAGGAAGTAGCGATCACCTTTAAAATTTTGGAAAGTATTTGAAGCAAGATAAAATATTGAAGACAAATATTTTAT
>JBCCDM010000193.1:0-11378 GCA_039030795.1 Cyanobacteria bacterium P01_A01_bin.84 | reverse complement strand
GGCAGCTAGTAATTCAGCTTTAGAGTTAGCTACTGGAGAATATATTGCACTTTTAGATCATGATGATGAACTAGCAGTTGATGCTTTATTTGAAAACGCAAAACTAATTAATCTCCACCCTGATGCAGATTTTATTTATAGCGATGAAGACAAAATAGATACTAGCGGAAATCGTCTCGACCCGTTTTTTAAACCAGATTGGTCACCTGAGTATTTTCATGCATGTATGTATACTTGTCACCTTGGTGTTTACCGCACTAGGATTATTCAAGAAATAGGTGGTTTTCGTAGCGAATATGATGGTTCTCAAGACTATGACCTTGTACTGCGTGTTGTAGAAAAAACTCAAAATATTTACCATATACCCAAAATTTTATATCACTGGCGGATTATTCCTGCTTCTGTTACTTCTGGAGAACAAGCAAAGCCTTGGGCATATATGGCAGCTCGCGAAGCATTAAAAGCAATGATTGAACGCAGTCCATATCCAGGAACAGTAGAAGAAACAACTCGGGCTGGTTTTTGGCGAATTCGTCGCGATATTGTTGGAGAACCTTTAGTTAGTATTGTGATTCCTAGTGCTGGAACGGTCAAAGATACTCCGAAAGGTTCCATATGTCTTTTGGAAAACTGTATTCGCAGCATCCAGGATTTAAGTAGCTATCGCAAATTTGAAATTGTTGTAGTTGATGGATACGATATTCCCGAATCAACTTTGCAAAAAATTGCCGCAAACAATGTAGAACTAGTTAGGTGTCCCGAACCATTCAACTTCTCAATGCGAATTAATAGGGGAGCAACTAAAGCGAAAGGTGAATTTTTGCTTTTGCTCAATGACGATACAGAAGTCATTACCTCCGATTGGTTGGAGTCAATGTTGGAATTTACTCAGCAAAAAGAAATTGGTGCTGTTGGAGCAAAACTATTTTATCCTGATGGTAAAATACAGCATGCAGGTGTCACAGTACTTGGTGGTAATCCCGGTCATACTTTCCATGGATTTGATGGAGATCATCCAGGTTATTTTTGTTCAAATATTGTTAATAGAAATTATATAGGTGTTACTGCTGCTTGTTTGATGATGCGGCAAGAAGTATTTCATCAATTAGAAGGTCTTGATGAAAGCTTCCCTCTAAACTATAACGATGTAGATTTGTGCTTAAAAGCTCACCAAGCCGGATATCGCAACCTAGTCACCCCCTACGCTCAACTTATTCACTATGAATCAGCTAGTCGTGCTAAAGGCTTAAAACCGGGAGAATGGGAACGGTTTAATGATAAGTGGAATAGCTATTTACAAAATTTGAATGGTGACCTTATTGCGATTATGTCGCTATCGCTCGTAATGACGGGATTACGTTGATTTTGCGTAAGTCCTGTTATATATAGAATTAATTCACAGAATGGTGGCAAAAAACCTTGTATTTACTAATTTTTTCAACTATCGAGCTAAATTTCTAGAAACTTATAAAAACTTTATATGTATTGAGTGAGGGATAAAATTGTTGCAAATTAATTAGGAGAAGCAAGCGATCGCGCAATTCATCTATAGAATAGTAAACAGACTTCTGTATTGATGAGCAATATATTTTTGAAAGAATAACAAAACACCATGTGAATCTAGCTCTTTATACAGGATTAATTATATTAATTATAAATTAGCTTTGAATCTACTCTAGTAGACTTGCGCTATGAGACTTGGAATTGGTTCCAAGATATTTTTTATGTTTGATAGTCTTTGTAAATATTTAGTTGAGAAGTTTCCTGATGATTTTGCGACTTGGTTACTAGGAGAAACCATAACCTTAACCGAATTAAGTCCCAAAGAACTTTCTCTTGAACCGATTCGAGCAGATGCTTTAATATTACGACAATCCCAAGAGCTAGTTTTACACGTCGAATTTCAAACTCAACCTGATATCAAAATTCCCTTTCGGATGACAGATTATCGTTTGCGGGTATATCGAAGGTTTCCAGAGAAAAGAATGCGTCAAGTGGTTATTTATCTCAAGGAAACTAATTCTGAAGAAGTTTTTAAAAATACATTTGAACTTGAAGAAACATTACATCGTTTCCAAGTCATCCGTCTGTGGGAACAACCAACAGCAGTGTTCTTAAAAACCCCTGGTTTACTTCCATTTGCTGTTTTGAGTAATGCTGAGAGTAAAATTAATGTTTTACAGGAAGTTGCAAACAGAATAAATGATATTAGCAATAGTAAAATTCAGACCGATATTGCTGCATCTACATTTATTTTAGCTGGGTTAGTATTGAAACAAGAAGATATTCAACGTTTACTGAGGAGAGATATCATGCGCGAGTCAGTAACTTATCAATTATTAGTAGATGAAGGTCGTCAGGAAGGTCGTCAGGAAGGTATTCAAGAAGCGACAAGAAAAATTGCTGTGAATATGCTTAAAGAAGGACTTTCGATTGATCTGATTGCGAAAGCTACTGGTTTAACGATTGAGGAAGTAGAGCAATTGCAAGCTCACAATCAAGAGGAGTAATATTTCAAGCTATTTTTTTATTGCTTTATTGAGATATCCAGCGTGTTTGTCACGGGCTGGATTTTTTGTGGATAGTAAGTGCATACCCAAGATAGATTTTACCAATTGCGAATCGCAGGTTTGGATTTATACTGTGTTTATACCTACCCATTCTTCTAGGTATAATTCCCCCCAAATATCTGATGTTGTATGCTCAAACAAAACGCCACAATACAAACATCGTTAATATCTAAATTTTTATGTCCCTGTCTCCACTACAAGCTTTATCAAACAATATTGCCGAAATCGTCGCTTCTTCAGGTAAAGCGATTGTTTCAGTCAATACTAACAGACGCTTTCCTCCTAGTGGTATTCACTGGCGTGATAGTATTATTGTTACTTCTGATGAATCCCTCAAACGTTACGACGATATTACCGTGACTCTGGCAAATGGAACTAAAGAATCAGTTTTGCTTCTAGGACGCGACCCTACTACCGATATAGCAGTTTTCAAACTCGAAAATTCTGATATTCCCGTTGCAACCATAGGGGATGCTGCAACTCTCAAAGTTGGTAATTTAGTTTTAGCATTAGCAAGGAGTGTGAGCGGTGACATCCGCGCTGCAATGGGTGCGCTCAGCCTTGTTGATGGTGCATGGAAGAGTATGAGCGGTGGAAGTATCGACCAATTCATCCGTCCGGATATTGTACTTTACCCGGGATTTAGCGGTGGTGCTTTAGTTGATTGTTCCGGAAATATTGTGGGAATGAATACATCGGGAAGACGGGGTACCGCTTTAACTATTCCCGCTTCTACGATAAATAGAGTTGTAGAACAATTAGTGACCAAAGGAAGAATTCCACGGGGTTATTTAGGTTTGGGAATGCAACCAGTCAAATTACCAAACAACTTAAAAAAATCTCTTGATTTAACTTCTAATGGTGGTGTAATTGTCGTCAATGTGGAAGCACATGGTGCTGCTGAAGATGCAGGAATTTTATTAGGAGATATATTAATCAGTTTTGATGGTATTTCTGTAGAAGATACCAACAACATTATGTCATTACTTAACGATAGTTCCTGTGTAGGTAAGAGCGTAAAAGTGCAACTTGTGCGCGGTGGTGAATTAATTGAATTGGATTTAATCGTAGGAGAACGAACTATTTAAAGTTGTATATCTTGCAACTGAAACGAAATTTGATTATATCCCGACTATCATGACTTCAATATTCACCAATATATCAACAGAATTTACATATATAGTTCGGAAAATACGCTTAACCAATGTGAAAATCCGCAGTGGTGATATAGGAATTGGTTCCGGTGTTATCTGGAGTAACGGTTTAATTATTACCAATGCTCATGTAGCATTCAGTAACCGATTAACTGTAGATATTTGGGACGGACGAGAGTTTGCAGCAGTACGTACAAGGATTGATTGACCCGACTTTAGATTTAGCAGCTTTAAAAATTACCGCAGCTAATTTAACGGGAGCAACTATCCGCAACACAGATAAATTGCGGGTAGGTGAAATAGTTTTAGCGGTGGGTAATACTCTTGGAGATAATAACGCGATCGCAATTAATGTCGGACATAATTCGAGTCATGGTAGTTGCAGCTTCCCCAGTCATCAGAATGGGGTTGTCAGCGATGCTAGACGATAACCCAAAATTAACTGTGGTAAAAAGCACGTCAGAAATTGATTCTCTTAACGAAGAGGAAATGCAGCTACCACCCGACGTGTTGTTACTTGATTGGAATAGTCGCGATCGCGAATCCTTAATGTTAGCCCAACAGTTTATTTGGGAAACTATTGTTCTTGTCTCGGAACTCGAAGATATCAACTTAGGAACGGTTTTAGCTGCTGGAGTCAAAGGAATATTACCCCAAACCATTGTAGAATCGGAAATTATTGCAGCTATTGAAGCGGTAGCTTCGGGATTGGTGGTGTTGCATCCAGAAGTGATAGATAATTTACCTTTTATTAAAGCTAATTCCCACGAACAAACTGATATTAATCTTATACAAACATTAACACCACGGGAAATAGAAGTTTTACAAATGTTGACTTCTGGATTAAGTAATAAAGTTTTAGCGCAACAGATGCATATTTCTGAACATACCGTTAAGTTTCATATTTCATCTATTTTTCAAAAGCTTGATGTTTCAACACGTACCGAAGCTGTAGCTGTAGGGGTAAGGTTGGGTTTGATTATGTTGTAAATTAAATTGTCTTATTGAGATTTCCAGCGTGTTTATTATAGGCTAGATTTTTTATCAGTAGTGGATGGGATCACAAAGTTGAATCTGTATTTTTATAGCAATCTGGTATAGCATTACTTAATAAGGTTAGGATAATTCAAAATTCCGGCATTATCAACCCAATTAATAAATCGAGGGGCTTGAAAGAGGGAAAATATTGGTTCTTCAGGACATAGTATGCTAAACAATTAGCAAAAAACTTTGAAACACTTATTATTAAAGGCTATTAGAGCATCAAGGTGAGTTATTGAATATATCTTTATTTTTTTATGTGACTCTTTCTCCTTCTGCCTTCTGCCATCTGCCTTCTGCCTTTTTACGACTATTTATTTAGCATAACAAGTACCAAAGAGCCAAAAGATTTCTTATTTCCATGTATAAATAAGTAGGTCGGCGTGAAGAAATCAAGGTATGTCATTACGAGTGAAACGGAGTGGAACGTAGTAATCGCAAAGGCTCCAGATTTATTTACATTTTGTTACATGATTGGTTTTATTTGTGCCGACTTACTTATAAGGAATTGTATCCGATTTATTTTTTGGTCAATTAGTGGTTTATTTTAAGGAAACTGGTTCTGAAGAAGTTTTCAAAAACACATTTTAGTTTATTTTGACAGCTTTTTAATTGAATTAAAAATTCCAATTTTGGAGATAATTTATTGCTAATTGAGCGGGTGTATCATTTTTGAGTGCAATCTTTTTATGAAATGTTGGATAAAGATTATTTAATATAGATAAATCTTCAGAAAGTAAAGTGTCACGAAATTGATTTCCTTTTTGAGGAAACTTGAGCAGTTTGTGCCACCAGGTATACTCAAAATTAAAATAGCCTTCCACACATAATCTAGTCTTTGTCGGCGATTCTGGATACCCATAACCAACAGTAACAAAAAGTTTTCCTTTGGCAATTTCGTTAGTAAGAATGAACAAATTCGGTAAAAAAGTATTAAAACATTGAACCATTACATCATTAACAAATGGACTCATTTTATTTTTATTTGCATCTTTATCATCCCGTTTATATAGGAAAAGCTGCCAAGAGATTTTATTTTCATTCTGAGTTAAATTCTCAATTGTTAATTCTTTTGTGAGCATTGAATCATAGTGAGTACCGGCAAAATGTTCTCCATCATGTACATTCCACGTTAATTGGAGAATATTACCATTAAATGACTCAGAAAAAGAATAGATATGGTTGAGTTTGCTTATATCTAATTGGGTGCAATAGTCGGGTAGAAAAGCAATATTACTATAATCGGGAATAGGTAATTTAGGTTCAATGGCTTGGGAAAATAATCTTCCATTCTCTTTTTCCCAATCAAGACCATAAGTCCACACTAAACCATTAACAACTTGTAAAGGTAAAACTGATTGAATATCTTTACTAGAAATATTTCCTTCTACAATTACTTTACCATCTCCTAAAAACTGCACTTTATTACCGTGATAGGGACAAGCTAAACAACTTTGACCTTCAAATTCTAAAACCCGACCACCTTTAGCTAAGTTTGCTCCAGCATGGGGACAGATATTATCTAAAGCATTTAAGTTACCATTCTTATCTTTCCAAATTACATAATCATGATTTAAAAGTGTAAACTTACGGGGTTTATTAACTTCAAAACTTTCATATCTTCCCAAACACCAAGGAGTACCTTTATACATTTGTGCTGGAATTTGGGTTTGAATTTCTGTTGTCATTATTATTGTCACTCTCTTTACACTGTTCTAATAACAAGTATTAAAGATTTATTAAGTGAATAGCTTGTAAATTCTTCCGATTATTGGATATTCTTGCTATTTCTTATACTGTTGTAAAAATTTTTTAGGAGTAATACCTAACTTACTTTTGAAATGACGGTGGAGATGACTTTGGTCTACAAAACCTACTTGGTTTGCTATTTGCGCAATGGATAAATTTCCCCGTTGTAGTAATTCTTTGGCTCTTTCGATGCGACAACGAATAACATATTGATGGGGTGTAAATCCTGTAGTTTCCTTAAACAATCGCGAAAAATAATAGGGACTCATTTGCACTGAGGTCGCTAATTCATTTAAGCTTAAGTTACTATCAAGATAAGTCTGAATATAATCAATTATTTGTTGTAATTTATATTGAGGTAGTTTCCCTGGGATACATTCTAAGGAATTTTGACGAGTGGTTGAATAATGCTCTAATAAATGAAGGATGAGGGCATTAATTAAGGTTTCGGCATAAAGACGACTGCTAGTACCATGTTTTATTAAAGCAGATTTAAGCGCTACCCCTATTTGGTAAACAAACGGATCGGGAGTCGCAAACTGTGGTTGAAGTTCAACCTTATCTGGGTCTACTACTTCGTAAATAGTCTGAGCAAAAACCACAGGGTCTATCATAATCGCAACTGAATAACCTTCCTTATACCATGCTGCTTGATGAGTTGTGTTTGCAGGGACAATGATCAAATCTCCTTGAACATTGTTTTCTCGGACGAAACGTCCATCAATTATTCTGTCTGTCTGAATAGTTGATGGTATATCAGTCAAAATTCCAATACAATGTTGCTTGAGAGAAGTTAATGGTAATTCGATTGGTGGTTGTCTGTCGTAAACAATACTAAGCTTATCCCACCCAACAGACTCACTAGAAACCAAAGGCGATCGCTTAAAAATTTGTTTATAGGTTTCTTCTTTGTCTTTATTAAAATCGACTAAAAGAGTCTGTGATGAGTTGTTATGCATATTCAATTAAAAACCCCCGGTATCAACAAAATTACAGGTCATTACCAGAATTTCTTATGCTTATATACTTAGTCAAACAGCCAACTTCTTAGCTCCTTTTAACATAATTATCCTACAAAATACCCGGAAGTCCCACTTTTTTGGGTTCTACAAATTTACCCTCAAAGCTGACGCTCTTATCTTCAAATGTCCTGGCTTTAGCTAAACTTTTACGCAATGCACCAATTTCAGTATTATCTTGCATCCCTCCCAAGATATAAATTAATAATTTGGCTGCGAGTTCTTTTCCTGAAACTAGAACGCGCTTCTTATTCGGATCGTATAAAACCCCATACCATAGAGAATTGGGATATTCCATACCGCTAAATCCAGCTTCACGGTCAAATCTTTCGAGCTTTTTAAAAACCTCTTTTACAGAGAAACCTTGTTGAAATATTAACACCCCTAAAGCTTGGGCGATCGCGACTTGTCCGACGGGACGAAATAACATATTTCCTTCTGCGTTTTCTTTCTCGAAGCTGAAGCGTCTGAGTTGGGGTGTGTCTTCAAAGTTTAGCAGTTTGTAACTTGGTAATGTTGCTAAGTTATCGAAAAGTTCTTGAAAGTAGTTTATTCCAGCTTTGAGTTCCTCGTCTTCTGGACGTAGGGGGATTAAACCTTTATCTAGGGGTTTCCAATGGGGGTATTTGAAACCCAAGTATCTTTCTGACATTTCTTTCAGTGCTTGCAGGGTAGTCAGAACTGTAGATTTTGTTGCAACGGTAGCGCTATTCCAATTTATCCTGGGGTTTCTTCCTTTTCTTTGTTCTAAAAGTGGGTGAGTTACGGCTATTTTTCTGGCTACAATGGAAAAACCGTCGTCTTCATTTAACTGTGCCAGTTGCCCTTTACTTAAGGGGACAGCCATTAGGTTAACATGAACAAAGATCGATCTGACTCTACGTCTTGCTTCTTCGCGGGTTTCTTTAGTTCCTACCGCTGAAACAAATTCAATCCCGATTTTTTCTTGGGGGATTTTTTTTAAATAACTCAGCGATACATTATATTTTTCTACAATATCGTTGATGCTTATGGGAGTCTCATAAGCAGATTTATCTTTCTTGTAGCGAGGAAGCTCCCGGTTTTTCAATAATTCCATCAAACCCTGTACTCCCATTAATCTATGCTGACCATCTAATGCATAAATGGTGACATCTTCCTCAGCAAGATTGAGTAAACCGAATTTACCATCGTCATCCAAAGCTGTAAATTCAGCGCTTGATTTTTTTGCACGTCCTTTTTTATTCCACTCCGACGCTTTGGAATTATCTACCCATGGTTGATTGATGACTACCAAGACCGGGGGAAATTTGTGGTGTTCCCGTGATGCTAAGTATTGGACTAGAGCCGCTTGACGAGACCAATCTAAAGGACGTTGCTGAATTTCATCAATGCTCTGGGCATCAATTTCGATGTTATCAGTGTCTTGATTATACTTGTGTCCGAGTAATGGTAAATGGGATGCAAACTGAACTCGCTGTGCGAACCATTCTAACGTTACCGAACCAACATAAGCATCGCTACCACCCATTTGGGTTTTTTGTACTAATATACTATTATCTTGATCGAGATATTGATTTAAAAGGGTAGCAAGTAACTTTTGATTGCGATTTCCCTCTTCTGTATGCTCGGAGAATATTTCAGCGATTGGGTCAGATGCACGGACATTCATATTATTTTTTGACACATCAAGTTAATAAGACAAATTAACTATACTTTCATATTGAGAATTTATAAATTAAGTTTTTAAAAACCAATTTTATGTAATACTGAAGTTTGTTTTGATTGAAATAAGCTTTTAGTCTTTACTATTAGCTATTCGAGGATATTTCCAAATATCTCTGGAAGACCTAATCTCTCAAACCCTTTCCCTAACCGAGTATGGTGTAAATCAATATACCATTCATAAGCTGACACAAAGGTAAAAAGGGACAAGGGGAAAAGAAAATCAATAAAAATGGTATATTCACGAATGCCATCTTGTACTAGAAGGGAATGAGGATAAGATACTTCAAAGTCTCTCCTCAATGCTGAGAGAAATGAGAAGGGAGGTTTCAAAATTTAAATTTGTCTGTATCCTACAGATATTAATTTTTGGAAGAAAGGGAGTAAAAGAGGATTATAGGTGAATGACTGTAGCAAAAAGCAAAAGTCGAAAAAGTAAAGCTCAAGAACAACGTACTGTTGATGAGTTCGTAGAAAATGTTGAGTTCCTGACCTCCGAAATTCAAGAATTATACTGCTCGGATACTATCCCTTGGGTAATTGGGTATTCTGGGGGTAAAGATAGTACAGCAACTTTACAGCTAATTTGGAATGCGATCGCTCAACTTCCCCCCGAAAAGCGTCAAAAAACTATACATATTATTACCACAGATACTTTAGTAGAAAATCCTTACGTGTCTGCTTGGGTGAGAAGTTCTCTAAAGCAAATTCAAAAAGCAGCAGAAGAAAAAGAGTTACCATTTTTACCCCATTTACTACAACCAGAAGTCAAAGATACATTTTGGGTAGGTTTGATAGGTAAAGGTTATCCAGCACCACGGGGAAAATTTCGCTGGTGTACCTCTAGGTTAAAAATTCATCCCTCAAACCGTTTTATTAGGGACGTGATTCGGACGAACGGAGAAGCAATTCTAATTTTAGGAATTCGGAAAGCAGAAAGCGTCGGTCGTGCTAACAGAATGAAAGAATGGGAAAACTATAAAGTACGCGATCGCTTGTGTCCAAATATGAATTTGCCTAACTCTTTAGTATATAGTCCCATAGAAGACTGGCGAAATGACGAGGTGTGGCTTTATTTAATGCAGTGGGAAAATCCCTGGGGATACAGTAATAAAGATTTATTTTCGATGTATAGGGGTGCAACCGCAGATAATGAATGTCCTTTGGTAGTGGATACCTCTACCCCCAGTTGTGGAAGTTCTCGTTTTGGATGTTGGGTTTGTACTTTGGTCACTCAAGATAAGTCACTCTCAGCTATGATTCAAAATGATGAAGAGAAAGAATGGTTGCAACCCCTACTCGATTTTCGTAAAGAATTAGATGTGGAAGAAAGTCGCAATCGTCGAGATTTTCGACGTAGAAATGGTGATGTTCAACTCTACGAACGTAATTTAGACTCGGAAATATCTGTAGAACCAATTCCTGGTCCCTATCTCAAAGAAGCACGGGAAGACTGGTTAAGAAAGTTATTAAAAACTGAAAAAGAATTGCGCAATACAGCACCAGAAGAAATGCGCGATATTACTATTTTGACCATCGAAGAATTGAGTGAAATTCGTCGAATTTGGTTAGAAGAAAGACACGAGTTTGATGATAGTTTACCCAGAATTTATCAAGAAGTGACTGGAGAAGAATTTATAGACCCCCGTCCCGGTTCCGATTCTAGTTTACTAGGTAGCGACGAATGGGCAGTCTTAGAAGAAATTTGTGATGGTGACGGAATGCATTTAGAATTGATGGCGAAACTTCTAGATACAGAACGTCAATATCGGAAAAAAACTCGTCGTATAGGTATCTATGATGCGCTACAAAAATGCTTTGAAACTAGTTCTCGCACCGCAGAAGAAGCAATTATCAATGCTCATAAAAAAAGAGATTTAAATGAAGCAGTTACTAAAGGAGACATAGACAAAGTCAAACAATTAACATTAGGAGACGCAGTAGAACAAGACGATCAAAGTAAAGTCCCAAACTGGGCAAGCATGAAATTTAAAAAGAAAGAATCTTAATCTTCTCTTCTCTTCTTTTCTCTTTTCTCTCTGGGCACCTCCGTATCACCTGAGGCTTCCTTAGGGTTAAAAATAGAAGATAGTATATTAATTATTTTAATGACCTTAATTATTAAAAAATGAAATTTGTAG
>JBCCDM010000192.1:0-11385 GCA_039030795.1 Cyanobacteria bacterium P01_A01_bin.84 | reverse complement strand
GGATTAAGTACCGTAGGGCATACGGGATCTAAAGCTTGGGGAGACGAAACCGCTATTTTGGTTGATGAGAATCTATCAGGGTAAGTTTTTTCTGTGAACCAAGAATCCCCGTCCTTCTAGGACGGTGGAGTGTCAAAACCAGAGTATTTGAAAAATCCTAATGCTTGGGCAGTTTTTTTCGATAATTTGACCCAAAAGCTGGTAGTTACAAAAACTGAAGACGATGGAGTTTTACAGCGCAAAGTCCGCGCTCATGGTAATTTTAGTGAATATGTGCCATTAGGATTACTTTTTATTCTGGCTTTAGAGTTGATGAATTCCCAAACTTGGTTAATATGGCTACTCGGAAGCAGTTTAACATTAGCCCGAATCAGTCATGGGTGGGGTGTAATCGCAACATATGGACCTTCCCTAAGACGAGCACTGGGATTTTTCCTCACATGGTTTGTGTATCTAATTGGTGCAAGTGCTTGCGTTTACTACAGTTTAAGTTGTCTTCTGTGAACTGGGATAACTGGGATTCAGATTAATTTAGCTTTAAAGCATTCACAGGTACATCATCCCAAGAATCAACAACTCTGAGTCTTGCAATCCAACCAGCACTTTTTTGAACCTGAGTTAGATTATTGTCAAAAGAATCATGACAATCTTTAGCTTGGGATTCATTACAGCAGGCAATACAAGCATGAATAATGCCAGAGGGGTCTATTTGCTCATTTACCCAGATAGTCACAGTTCATTCCTTCAATTCAACATTTGTCAGTCTATTGCAATTTTCCAATAATATAAATACTCAAACACTTAAATTAATAATAAGAAAAACAACCATTCTGCAATTACCCATTACCCGTTTACCAATTACAAATTAGCAAATCTACGGTTTCTCAGTTGCGATCGCTAATCTCACACCTTGTACCTGACGCAAACTATCCATAACTTTTACAACTTCTCGATGTCTGACGTTCTCATCAGCGTTGATAATAATAATTTGGCTACCATTACTTGCGACTAAGTTTCGTACGCTAGTGGTCAAATTATCAAGCTTAATAGATTTATTGTTTAAACTAATATTACCTTTAGCATCTAAAGTCACAGCTATTGGATCTGCTGTATTTTGTCTTTGTGCAGTTCCAGCTTTAGGTAAATTAACAGGTAAACCTTCCAAACGGGTTAAAAATAGGGATGAAAGAATAAAAAATGCCAAAATTGCAAATATCACATCAATCATCGGCACAATGTTAATTTGTAACGGTGCATCGGGTTCTTCAGGTAAGCGCATTTTTTCTCCTTAGTTTAAATATTGAGTTCAATCTAATCAATAAATGCAATCAAATCTAGAGATATTCTAGCTTTGGCAAACCTTAAACGTTGACTTAGTCTTTTATAGAGCAATAAGGTTGTGGTTAAGAATAATTGTATGTTGGGTAGAGCGATAGCTTTACCCAGCATGATTGATAGAAAACCCAAATTAGGGTATTTCTATTTCTATTTTTTGCTCATCTGAATTGTATTTTTCGACCTTCAGTAAAGAAAACCTCACCCATCATATCGGTTATTGCTATACATAGTTTGTCAATACTAGTTAATATATATTTACAGACAAAATTACAGACAAGATACTTACAGACGATATTTACAGAATCATTGTTATCAATCAATTGTAAACAAACAGAATAGAACAGGTACCCATAATGAATGAACCAACAGCAGAATTATCTTTAGAGCAAGAACTTAACCACAGAATTTTTTCCGACCAAGTAAAACAGCTATCTCCCGAGCAAACCCAAGAGTTACTGATTGAACTTCATAGACAAATGTTCATGAAAGATAATATTTACAAACAGCTTTTTTTGAGTCAGTCCCAAGACCTTGCAGATTCTCTATTTTCTTAACCGAAGGAAGGATAGTTGATCCATGGGTAGCACCCGCTCAAAGCGATCGACCGCAAGATGATAATTTATCGGTTAGAGAACCGAAACCCATATAGAGACATAGCATTGCTACGTCTCTAATTTTTGTGATTTTTTTGCCATTCTTCCCTACAAATCACATAAATTAACGCTTCATTACTAGCAATTTCTATGGATCCTTGACACTTTTCCCCTAACTTTTCTGCAACTCTTTGGGAAGCAATATTATCAGGACGAATTAAACTGATAATCCGCTCTCTTCCTAATTCCTCAAAAGCATATTTCATCGATGCAAAACCCGCTTCTGTTGCATAACCGCGTCCCCAGAAACTTCGTCTGAGAGTCCAACCCACTTCTAAATCAATCCATCCTTCAGGTTTCCAACAACCAATTCTACCAATCATCTCCCCGTTTTCACGTTCTTCTACCGCCCACAAACCATATCCACGCAGGTACCAATGTCCAAGAACCATAGCCATACTACGCCAAGATTCAGACCGAGATAAAGTTTCACCAGTACCGACATAGCGCATCACCTCTTCATTAGCGCACATTTCAGTATAAGCATCTAAATCTTCTTCTCGGAAACCTCTTAGAATCAAACGTTCCGTTTCAATGTGAGGAATATTCATATTTTAGTATTTATTTGATTTTTTAATGAATATGACTGTAATATTTAAACTCAGACAAAATCCATAAGTATTCGTTTTATTTGTGCAGGACTTACGCAACGAAGATTTGTCATTGCGACCGAAACGTAGTGTAGGGTTAGCTAGCGCTATACTTCGTAAACGCGTAGCGTCTCCGTGAGGAGAAGCAATCGCATTAACAATAAGGTAAAATTTAAATAATCAAAATAAATAATCAAAATTTTCCAATTTATATTTATCTGTATCAAGTAAGAAAATTAATAATTCTATTGCTAGGAATAGATTTAGCAAATTAATAATTTTCGTAAATAAGCAATATCGATTTCACTACATTCTTTCAATTCTCAAATAAAGGAGTAATCTATGTCAGCTTGGAATCCTTTTGAACCAACTCAGAGAGATGTAAAAAGAACTGAAAAATTAGCAAAAAAGAATTCTACTATAGCTGGCATACTATCACTTTTATTTGTTCCTTTTGCCATGCTTTATCTGAACCGAGGAATAAATAACTTAAAAATTTGCGGATATTTAATAGCAGTATACTTTATTATGGGAACTATGGTTGAGGTTGCAACTTACAATAAAAGTGATAGAGAATTCGATCAAATTGCTGTAGGGGCAGGTAATGTCATAGGATTAGTTGGTGGTTTGGCTATAGCTGTAGAAAACATGAGAGCAGTAAGCTTAGCTCGCAAACGAAAATCCCAGGAAGATTTGAATATTTCTGAATCCTAACTAGTGCATGAAGGCAGGATACATAAGGTGCAAATCCTTATAATAATTGCTTTATAACTGTACTTTAACCTGAGTTCGGGATAAGAAATCCTCAAAACCCTTGATTTTTCATTGTTCGGTCTGAAGCTATGGTTTTATCTATTCTCAATAAGATACGTTGTTGATGTTAATCTCATTTGTGAACCTTGTTGACGAAATGATTCCATTTATATCGTTTTTTTATCACTTAGAGTTTTGCAAAATCCTTACATAATAACCTTTTTAGGTTCTGACTTAACCCGAATAATGGTTACTTTAGGAAAGCGATCGCAGAAAATCATTACGTATTACTGTAAGGGCAATGGGCAATTAAAAATGTCTTAATATTAAGTGGCTACTGCATTCACGTTCTATTAGTTTTAATGGCTTGTAGAGACGCGTCATAGCGAGTCTCTGAGCGGGGTTTTGACCCGAAACGAAATCATCAGAATTAATGGGATAGACCACTGGACATAGATTTTGTGAATTCACAACTATAAAGCTTTTAAAGCGCGACTGTAATAAGGGTCTTTCCTTGTTCCTAGTAATTCCGGATTTGTCGCTAGCTGACGCTTTTGGGAATCCGTCAGATATAAATCAATATCTGGAGAAATTCCCTTTTTATTTATATCAGTTCCTTTGGGAGTGTAGTAATGAGCCGTTGTAATTGCAACCCCAGAACCATCACTCAGTTTATGAACTGCTTGTACTAAAGCTTTACCAAATGTTTTATTTCCAATTACCACTGCTCGCTGATTATCTTGTAGGGCTCCGGTAAGAATTTCACTAGCGCTAGCTGAATTACCATCTACCAAAATAGCTAAAGGTTTATTCGTCAAAGCACTACGATTGGCTTTACTTACTTTACTTCCTTTCTTGCGATACTCCGTGCGGACAATATCACCATCATTTAACCACATTTTGGCAATTTCAATACTTGCCTCTAAAAACCCACCAGGATTACCACGCAAATCTAAAACAAACCCATCAACCTTCTGAGTTTCCAAATCAGCGATCGCGTTTTGCATTTGCTTTGCTGCATGAGCGCTAAACTCTTGCAAACGAATGTAACCTATATACCTTTGACCTTCTTTTTTTCGAGTATAATTTACGGTTGAGACTTCAATAGTTGCTCTGGTTAATTCTACATTAAAGTATTTCTCCCCTTTACGTGCTACCTGTAATGTAACAACAGTACCAACCTTACCACGAATTAAATTAGAGGCAGCCTCTAAATTCATTTCACGAGTCGGTTTACCGTCAATAGCTAAAATTTCGTCACCCTTTTTTATCCCAGCTTTCATTGCTGGAGAATTATCCAAAACTTTAACTATTATTAGTTGCTTACTTGTATTATCAAATTCCATCCGCACCCCAATTCCAGAAATCTCACCATCGCTCTGGGTTTTTAAAGATTTATACTGCTGTGGATCCAGAAAGCGAGTGTAAGGATCTTTGAGACTTGCTAGTAGTTTACGAATTTCCCCGTAAGCTTCTTTTGAGGAGGTATAATTTTTTTTTAAAAAACTACGTCTAAGAGCCAGCCAATCTTGTTGATTAAAAGACGAATCTACGTAATCGCGGTATACCAGTTGCCATACTTGGTCAACAAGTCCTTTTGGGCTATCCTGTAGTGAAGCTTTAACAGAACCAGATAAAGTTATACCAAATGCAAAAAATGTCGCAGCAGTGGCTAAAATTCCACCAAGAAAAGCTATTTGCGGTTTGGGGTTGGGTTTTGCAGATTGCTTCATGTCTATTAACCAGATTAGTCTATTGTTAATAATGCATATTATTGACTACTTGACATCAATATTAAGTCCAGTAAATTACCAATTACCCGTTTTCTCATCTAAAATTTTTCTCCAAAACCAAATTGTATCTGAAATACCTGGAATTTTTACACAAATTTATTTAGCTCTAGTAACGTCACCAGGTTGAAAATGTACAAAAGTTAAGAGTTAACTCAACAAATCAAGCCGAAAGTTGGGTAACGCTGTCGCTCTACCCAACCTACAATATGTATTAGTATTAGTAAAATAGCTTAATTCCCTGTAAATCAAAGCTTTGTTTCAAAAACCTATTAGATAGATATCTTCAGAAATTAAATACGTGCCTTTCTTAAATCAATGTAGAGACGTTGTTAAATTTAACATTTCTACATTATGAATGCGGGAGATATCTATTACACATTTTAGTCACAACACTAGGGTTAGGGTGGGTTAGCGATCGCTAACCCACGGACGATCAGAAATTTATCTAGAGACAGGTGAAATGTCTAGTTAACAAGATTAAGCAAAGGCAAAGTTATCTGCATTTAAGTTATTTGCGGTAATACCCTGTAAAACTGCTAAATCTGTACCATTAATCCCAATCAAAGTACTATTATCTTGCTGAGTAATGCTGACATCTGCAAAACTAACCCCTAAACCAGCAATCCCAATCACATCTTCACCATTGGTAAAGTCAGTAATTATATTTGCTTTCTCAGGAGTTTGAGCAACAGCAATCCAGAACTGATCCGCACCAGCTCCGCCAGTTATAATATTGTCACCACCAGAGGTTGCAAAGAAACGGTCATCACCTTCTTCACCAAAGAAACGAGATTCTCTTCCCAATATCAAAGTATCATCATCAGCACCAGCGTAGATGCGGTTATTACCTTTACTACTCCCAGAAGCATCAATTAAATCATCTCCCTTACCACTTATAACTATTTTGTTATCACCTTCAATTTCTAGAATATCGCGACCGACAGTTCCAAAAATAGGTTTGGGATTTGAAACGACATTTCCATCACGGAATTCTAAGTTTACTTCTGGATATGGAGAGGAAGAACCTGTAAGTAAAGAACTATCTTCGTCATTGAGATATTTATCAAAGAAAGCCACCGTATAATCATTAATGATTCGCGTTCCTCGTTCTGGGTCGATATCAGCAATAAAATTATCTAAACCATCCAAAGGTATTCCAGCATCTTTTAATTCGGTTACAAAAAGAGGTATATCGCTAAAACTTTGATGATTTGTATCGTTAATCTTTACCTGATAACCATCGTTTTGTAGATTGTCAAAAAACGATTGCTGTAATTCTAATAGTTCCCCAGTGAAATCTTCACTATTCATAAACATAAATGGTTGCTTCAGACTTTCATTCACCCCATCGATAAAAAGTCCACCATCCAAATTAATTCCAGCTTTAAAGCGCTCATCTTCTAACAAAGTTTGAGCAGCTGTTGCACCACCTAATGAATATCCGAAAATACCAACTCGGTCTAAATCCAGTTTTCCACTCAAAACTCCTAGAGGATCTGCACCCGCGTTAATATCTTCTAGCTCATCTAAAATAAATTGTGCATCTTCTGCTCTAATTCCTACGCTTTGTTTTGCAAGTTTGTCAAATTCAGATGGGTCTTGTGTGTTAAATACAGGAGATTGACCTACAACTCGTCCGTCAGGGAAAACCGTTACGGGAGCATCATAGGTATGATTCATGCTGACTACTATATAACCTTGAGAGGCTAACTCTTCTGCATTAATAGTGTTAAAGTCTGGTGCAGTTCCGAAACCATGGGAAAAGAATAGTACGGGATAATCGGATTCTGCTTCTGAGACAGGAGCATTTAAACTACCATTTGTAGGAACTGCTTTGACTATTTCGCTTAATTTTTCTGGTGGTATATCTAAATCCGATGCAATAAGTTGAGTTAATTCTTCACTTAAGTAAGGAACTTCGTCTCCTTCTAAAGTTTCGACACTAGGATACCAAACCCGAACCATCAATTCCCGATTATCGTCAGGGTCTTCGGTATATATTTCTTCTCGTTCTAGGTCTTTGAAGTAGTAACTAGCGGTTCCTACAGAATATTCACCACTTGGTTCGGGAAAGGATGGTAATGAACCAGAGTTATGGTTAATAATAAAATTATCTTCACTCAAACTATCAATATTAATATCCTGTAAAAATGCTATCTCCGCATCATTTACAGTAATTAAAGTATCTTCACCTTGTTGGGTAATATCAATATCTGCTAAATCAGCACCCAAAGCAGTAATATCAATTAAGTCATCATCAATTTGAAAATCAACAATAGTATCAGTTCCTTGATTTTCTTTCAAAACAAACACATCATCACCTATCCCACCATGGAGAGTATCATTACCCAAACCACCCGAAATTGTATCATTTCCAGCATCACCCCAGATGCGGTCATCACCAGCTTCCCCGAAAATTAGGTCATTACCACCTTTCCCACCGATACGGTCATTTCCTGCTCCACCATATATAGTGTCGTCACCACCAACCGTACCACCAGAGGAACGATTATTTAAATCCCCCCGTAAAACATCATCACCACCTTGACCGAAAATCAGGTCATTACCCAATCCCCCAGCAATAGTATCGTTACGTTCTTCACCTGCAAGGGTATTATTTCCATCATCCCCAACAATTACGTCACTTTCTTCCGGAACAATCCCACCAAAACGCAGAAATTTTTGTAACCCTTCCCAATCATCAGCATTATTGGGGTTAGCAATGAGTTGAATAAACTTCTCTCCGTCTATAGAATCATCATCAAAATCTGCCAGTGCTTGTTTATCATTGAGTAAGTTCGCTAAATCTACCTTATTATCAATTCCAGCGATCGCATCAATTAAACCATCCACAAAATTACTATCAAAGGAATCAAGTAATACTTCAGCATTAGCACCACTTCCAGGTTCACCAAACAAAGTATTATTAATAGACGAAAATATAGAATCTATAGGGGATAGTAAAGAATTATCAGCTTGATTTGTCAAAACTACAACGGTAGTGTCACTTTCAGGAAAATATCGCATACGGCTAATGTAGCCAAAAGTACCACCATCATGTCCCCATATTTCCCCCCAAGGGGTTTGTTCTTCATATATACCTAGTCCATACTGGTCTCCGACTTCTACTTCCCTTTGATCAATATTTGACCAGGAAAGCATAGTATTGAGGCTTTCAGGTTGGAGCAATTCTCCACTCAAGAGCGCATCACTAAAACGAGATACATCCTTAGCGTTGGAGATCATTCCACCATCACTTAAGGTAACAGCAAGAGACGCAAATGCATCTTTTGTTTCTTCAATAACACCATCCGAACCAAAATTTCCATCTGCTCCAATCCTATCTCCATAACCGCTAACAAGTCTTTCTCCTAGGGTTTCATCCCCGAAAAAAGAGGTATTATTTAATTTCAAGGGTTCTAAAATTAAGCGACTAACCTCATCTTGATAAGAATTACCCGTAGCAGCTTCAACCAGCATTCCCAATAAAAGATAATTAGTGTTGGAATATTCAAAAGATTCCCCCGGAGCAAAAGATGGGTTTTCCCCAGCCACATAATTATTAATTATTGCTTCCCGACTCCAATCAATATCGGTACCATTAGAGTAAGCTATTTCATCTGCGTAAAATTTCAGGTTTGTATAGTTAAAAATACCACTAGTATGATTCAATAACTGCTCAATGGTAATATCTTTGGCATGAGGAATATTACTAATAATAGAATTTGGCAGCCATTTATTCAAAGTATCTTGCAAACTCAGCTTTTCTTCTTCCACCAACCTCAGAATAGTAGCTGCTGTAAACGTCTTACTGACACTGCCAATTTTGAACAAATCATCTGGATTTAAAGGTTTCTCCGTCTGCAAATCAGCAACCCCACTAGCACCATACCAAGTACCCTCGGAGGTAATAACTGCGACAGTAGCACCGGGAATTCCTGTATTTTCCACAGCAGAATCGAGAGTTTGTTGTAACTGTTGGGTTAATTCAGAAGAAATAGTTTGATTCATTTTTACAGATTTCTTGTATAAGTATTAGAACAGAGAAGAAAGAGTTATCAATTAAACAATTCAGAATAGAAAATTTAGGAGTAATAAACCCGTAGCGATCGCAAGCAAATTAGGAACACACCAATTACCGATTATTAAGACAAAATAACTACTGAGAAGCTGATGTAATAGGCTTTTCAGTAGTTGCTGATTTTGCTATCCTTGTCAGTTCTTCTTGAGATGTAATTTGGGAAAATGCAGCGATCGCAAACTTTTGTTTATCTTGTTCCCAAATGATATAACTAACCTGAGCCTCACCTTGACCGCGAGTAAAAAAGAAACCACGAACTCCATTATCTAAATTCACTTCTGTGAGGTTATCTCCTTTGGGAGGAAAAGATTTCACAGATCCAGGTTTTAGTGCTGCGATCGCACCAATTATACAGAGTTGAGGCTTTTTAGAAGATGAACAGTCGGGACGAATACCGATGTTGACTCTCACACCTTTGTCGTCTGACTCAACGAAAGGATACATTGGGGTATCCTCAGAAGGAGGAATATAAGAAGGTAAACGCATAGTCAATCCAGGTGGTAGCTGTTTTTGAAGATCCCCAAGTACAGGTTTGAATATATCTGCTGGTTCTCCATGTACTGAGGGAATATAGGAAAATAAGCTAGTTCCTAAAACCAAAAAACTTAGTATAATTTGATTTTTCATAATTTTTACTCAGAATTCTCCGAAAAGCCTTGATAGTAAGTTAACTGAGATAGTTATTTTTTAATATTGCCTAGAGTCATGCATACTTATGACTAAAGTCATATCATTATCTCAAGAAGCTGGTAGATTATAGCTAATTAGGTGAACAATCACAGATATCTGCAACATATATCTCCAATACTGGTAATTTTCCAAGTATTCATCAAAAAACTTCTGGAACAATGATTCTAGATAAAGCGTATTAGACTTATCAGAGATAGTTTACGGAAGATATCTAAAGTAAAAACAATATAAAAATGGATTTAGGACAAAGGGATAACCCCAAAGGGATTGCACAGAGCGATCGCTCAATATGTCGAGCTATCAAATATACTGAATGGCTTCTTTTAATAATATATTTTATCTTAACTATCTTAGAATTTAGTAATAGTAATTATTCTTATGAGGTGATACATTTTTATGATTCTTTGATTTATTTAGTTTTCATTACCTGTTTAAGTTTTATTTTTCCTATTAATCGTCCAGAATGGCAGAGAAAACTTTATATTTTCTTAGAAATATTTTCCACTATATTGATGGTGGGATTGGGAGAAGATTATAGTCTTATATTTTACTTAATTTTAGCAAAGAGTTGTTTTCTGCTTACTCGCAAACAAGTTATACTTACAATTCTTATATCAATAATATGCTGGAATATAGCTTTTTTACTATATATCCCAGGTGACATAGAATTTCAGCGTAACAATGCCGAACTTCTGATAAATCAATTCAAAAATAGAATAAATAATAATAATGATATTAATAGACTAATTACTATTAAAATTCTAACTGAAACTGCCATACACTTAGCAGCAATGATATTTGTTTTTTTACTTTGTTCTGTGACAATTGCCGAGCAGAAAAGCCGTCATAAGGCAGAACAACTAGCAAAAGAAGTAGAAGTTTTAGCTGCAAATCTAGAACGTACTCGCATTGCACGAGAAATTCATGACTCCCTAGGTCATTATCTAACAAGTTTAGATATTCAATTAGAACTTGCTCAAAGATTATATCAACAGGACACACCGAAAGCCGTAGAATCTGTCAATATTGCTAAAAACTTAGCAAATCAATGTTTAAGTGAAGTCCGACGTTCTGTACAAACAATTCGTCAGCCGGATTTTAACTTGAATGAAGCTTTGAATAATTTAATAGAAATGACTCAAATAAATCAAAGTTTTTCAGTTCAAGTAAATTTAAATATACCAAAATTACCAGTCCAAACAAGCCATCAAATCTACTGTATTATTCAAGAAGGATTGACCAATATTCAAAAACACGCAAATGCAACATTAGTTAATATTAAAAGTCAATCAAAAGATGGCGCTATTTTATTAGAATTAACCGATAATGGTCAGGGATTTAATATCACTTCAGGTTATAAAGGTTTTGGATTGCGTGGGATGCATGAAAGAGCAAATATTTTGGGTGGCGAACTGAAGGTTTATAGCACCATTGGAAAAGGTACTAAAATTCAGTTTTGGATGAGGATTTAAATTATTTTATACGCG
>JBCCDM010000191.1:0-11447 GCA_039030795.1 Cyanobacteria bacterium P01_A01_bin.84 | reverse complement strand
TTTTCTCTCGCGGCGCAATCTCGGGAACCGGCGATCTCGGATGGTCCCGAAGCGCCTGACGATCGGGCGCTGGTGGTGGTCTTGGATCCCGGCCATGGCGGGTCTTACTTCTTTAAATATCGGTCAGTTCGATAATTGTGAAACAGCGTTCATCATGGAATTAAACTCGAAATTAGTAAGATTCAGTATTGCTTGTTATTTACACAATTATGTAATAAATTCAATTTCTGTAATCTTTGCTGAATATGAGTAATATTTAGTTCCTGGTACTTTGATGAAAATTTAGTTTTCACTGCTAATCTTCATCATGAAACTCGCTCCTGTGAAATCACACACAAGTTGATTGTTTTCTTCAGTAATAAATTCGGAGATAGAAATGAAAAAGTTTATTCCATTTCTAGTTAGCGGTATGCTGGTAGTTGGTACATTTGGTTGTAGTGGTACCAATGAATCAGCTTCAGAAACCCCTAGCGATACTACTACCAACAGCGAAGTTGTTCCACCATCTGCACAAGAAGCAAGTTCAAGTGTAGAAGATAAAAATAAACCAGCTGCTGTACCTGGAACAGATGCAGTTAAAGATACCGCTATAGACCCCGCTACAGATCCTGCTGCTGTTGATGGAGCAGAAGTTACAGGTAACAAATTAGTTACAAATGAAGTAAGTAAAGCTTTGAAAGAAAAGTTACCTGCAAGCAACTTAGAGGTAACAGAGAAAGAAGGTGTAATTACAGTTTCTGGAACGGTTTCTTCTGAAGAAGAGCAAAAAGAAATTGAACCTATAGTTAATCAACTTAAGGGTGTAAAAGGCGTAAATATTGACGTAAAAGTGGAATCAGCTCCAGCTGAATAATATAGTCAATTAGCTCTCGATAGGAATATTTTGCATAAAGAAAGTGAATGTTTTGGGACTTACTAAAATTTACGTAAGTCCTATTTTTTGTGACTTCCCTAGAACTAACTCACAATAGGACTAGCGTGATGGTGTGTGAGATACCATTTTCCACCTAGTAGTTCAAATATATTTGTCGCGAGAGATTTTGCCTTTATTTTACGATTATCTGCAACTTGCATTACATTTTCTATAAGTACGATATAAGCTATATTTTCGCGAATCTCTGTAGAAATTACATCTACATTAATTTCAATGTAAGCAGTATTTTTAAATATCCTTTCCCAAGAAATCCGAATATCTTTCCATCCTTTAATTACATTCCATCCGGGATGAATACAAATACTACCCGTACCTTGAGACCATATATTATCCATTTGGTTAATATCTTTTTTCTCAAAAGCACGATAAAAATTTTGATTTATGGTCTGAAGATTATTGTCATTCATGGTTGAGGGAAAGAGCTAATAGAGTGAGATGAGGGTACAAGCAAGCTTTGCACCCCTACAATAATATATTGGTGGTTTCGCGATCATTTCAATTCTGAAAATCTCCTAAATTACTTTGGATTTAACCAGGGTAAGTTATTTTTTTTCGTGGGAACGAATTAGGAATCTGGTCTTTACAAGCTTTATTTGGATATTGATTGCTCCTCATAATTAATCTGGTGTTGAAGGGTCAATATTCAATCTTCTGTAGAGACGTTCTTTTCTCGCAAATGTCTAATCGCTTTTAACGGTACCAATAGTTTGTAATAATTGTTTAGCGGTATATGGTTTCGGTAGAAAAGCATGAACGCCAATGTTATTAGCTGCATTGATTTTATCAGTAGAAGCAAAACCGCTCACTGCGATGATTTTAACTTCCGGATTGATTTTTTTTAATGTACGGATGGTTGTAAGTCCATCCATGGAAGGCATTACCATATCTGTAAGCACTAAAAATATTTTATCTCGATACTCCGCATATAAGGCGATCGCTTCAATTCCATCTTTAGCTGCGATAGTTTGATAGTTATAGTTTTCTAAGGAAGCTTTGGTAACATCGCGAATTGAGTCTTCATCATCTACCACTAATATTAATTCACCGTTACCTATGGGGAATTCTAAATTTTGGTCAACTGAATTTTCCTGAGTTTGGTAAGCTGGCAGATATATTTTAAATTCGCTACCTTTTCCTGGTTCGCTACTAACATTAATAAAACCAGAGTGGCTTTTAACGATTCCTAAGACTGTAGAGAGTCCTAAACCTGTACCCTTACCTATTTCTTTAGTTGTAAAAAATGGTTCAAATATCCGGTCTAATATTTCCTGAGGGATACCTATACCTGTATCAATGACACCAATAAGTACGTAAGAACCTACCTGAGCATCAAGATGCATTTGGGCATAGCTTTCATCAACCGTAATATTTTCTGCACGAATAGTTAATCTACCGCCATTAAACATCGCATCGCGGGCATTGACACATAAGTTCATTAATACCTGGTGTAGCTGTGTCGGGTCACTCTTAACTGTCCATAGGTTATTAGGTATGAATGTAGAAACTTCAATAGTTTTAGGAAATGTTTCTTTGATTACCTGCTGAATTTCTCTAATAGAATGTTTGAGGGAAATAATCGAAAGTTCCCCTTCTACTCCGCGAGTGAATGAAAGTACTTGTTTAACTAGGTCTGCACCTCGTTTGGTATTATTGATTAATATTGAAGTCAGACGCTGAGAGCGTTCATCCTTTAACTGGGATTCCAAAAGTTGAGCGCTCATTAAAATTGGAGCTAAAACATTATTCAAGTCATGAGCAATACCGCTAGCTAAGGTACCAATACTTTCTAATCTTTGAGCCCTTAGAAATTGGGATTCTAGCTGTTTCTTCTGAGTAATATCAGTGTTCACTACCAGAATACATTCAGAAGAGCGGTCAAATTCTTCAACTAAAGTCCACCGACTTTCAACAACTATAGATTTACCAAATTTAGTAGTTTGATATATTTCTCCTTCCCAGGAGCCATTTTTAATTAAAATATTTAAAGCAGTTTGATGCTGCTGATAATTATCATCCTGCCAAATTTGCCCAGTTTTTTGACCTAAAACTGTTGCTTTTGTACAACCGTAGAGTTTTTCGGCAGCTTTATTCCAAAATAATATCCGATTTTCTAGATCGCAAACAAAAATAGCATCTGTAGCGACATCAAGCAGTGCAGCTTGTTCGCGAATTTTTTGTTCTGTTTGTTTACGTTCGATTGCATAGCGGATAGAACGTTCTAGTAAAGGTGCACTTAACTGACTTTTTTCTAGATAATCAGCAGCACCAGCTTTCATCGCTTTAATATCGATGACTTTATCTCCCTTACCCGTAAGTAAAATTATTGGACGAGAAAAGCCTATACCTTGTGCTTCGTGCAATAATTCTAATCCAGAGGAGACTCCCAGACGATAATCTACTAAATAAATATCATATTCATTATTAGTAATTGCATCCCTCGCAGCTTGATAGCTATCAACCCAGGTTAATTCAAACTCAGTTGTCTGAAATTCGTTGAACCAATCGCGGGTTAAAATATAATCGTCTTCGTCATCGTCTACTAATAAAACTTTAATAGGAGTGCTCGTCATTTAATTCTCCTACTCTATAATGGTAGTTCTACGATATCAAACCAATATTTACCTATAGTTCTCATCACTTCTACAAAAGAAGCAAAACTTCGAGGCTTGATGATAAAAGAATTAGCACCTAGATCGTAACTCCGATAAATATCTTCTTGAGCTTTAGAAGTTGTCAGAACTATTACAGGTATTTGTCTTAACTGTGGGTCTGCTTTTATTTCTCTGAGTACTTCGCGACCATCTTTTTTAGGCATATTTAAATCTAGTAATATGATATTTGGCAAAGGTAGATTTTTTTGGTTATCATATATACCCCGACGATACAAGTAGTCCATCAATTCCTCCCCGTCCCTGACAATATGTAGTTCGGTAACTAACTGACTCTCCTCTAATGCTTCTCTAGCTAACACACAATCATCATCATCATCATCAGCCATTAAAATTGTTACAACTTCTTGCTGACCTTTCACTTTAGATTTTCTCCTTTAAATTCCAGTGAGGTTTAATATTTTATTAAATTGCAACAAATAGCAATCTTTAAGTGTAGATTTGTTAACACCTGAGAGGTATGATAAACCTTTTTTCTGAAAAGGAAGTGGAGAATTTGTAACAATTAGAAACGACTTTGATGTAATTTTTCTAGAAAAAAGTTGCTTTCGTGACGACTTTGTTCTCAACCATATGGTTGAAGGGAAAAGATTCCCCGAGGTTAAAGGAGAATTCTTCTAGTATCCTTTAACCTTTTCTTGTCAAAATTCTTCCAGAAAATCAACAGGTAATGTCACAATGAAGCTAGTACCATTTCCTGGTTTAGAAGTAGCTGTAATTTCTCCACCGTGACGTTCTACAATTTTACGACAGATAGCTAGTCCTATACCCGTACCTTTATATTCGCTACGTCCGTGGAGACGTTGAAATACTTGAAATATTCGATCTACATACTTTTCATCAAAACCTATACCATTATCTTTGATGGTTAATTGGCAGTAAAAACCGCTATCTTTTTCTATTATTTGACTTGATATCTCTACTACTGGTGGATGGTTGGGAAGATGGAATTTTAAAGCGTTACCAACCAGGTTTTGTAGTAATTGACGCATTTGTAGAGGGTCGGCTTTAATCTTGGGTAATGGATCTAACTTGATAGTGCCATTGGTTTGTTGAATGCGGATTTCTAAATCACTTAACACTTCTTCAACTATCTGAGTTAAATTTACGAGTCTCAGGGGTTGGGCTTTGGTCGCGATTCGTGAAAGGGTTAATAAATCATCAATTAATGTTTGCATCCTCACAGATGCATTCTGCATTCTGGATAAGTAATCTCGTCCTTGTTCCGTTAATGCTTCATGACAGGTAGACTCTAAGCGATCGCCGAATGCTTTTATTTTACGTAAAGGTTCTTGCAGGTCGTGGGAAGCGATGAAAGCAAATTGCTGTAATTCTTCGTTAGAAGTGGCTAATTCTTGACGTTGACGGGTTTCTTGTTCTAATAATTTACTTTGAGCTAGAGCAATGCCGATTTGGTCTGCTAACTCTCTTAATAGTTGAGTTTCCCAACTAGTCCATTCCCGGGGTCTGGAGCATTGATGAGTAATTAATAATCCCCATAGTTCATTTTGTAATAAGATAGGGACTACTAAGTTGGCTTTCACATCAAAATTTTTTAGAAATTGGACGTGACAAGGTCGAATGTTAGCTTTTTCAATATCCGTAATAGCACTGATGCGTCCCTGAGAATATTTATCAACATACCCTCCACTAAAACAAGGATCAAATATATCTGTGTCGATGACAGATGTTATTCCTGGAACCACAGCTTCCTTAACTATGGTGACAGATTTATCCGAGCGCAATCGTAAAATTAATACTCGGTCAGCGATGAGTAACTTTTGTACCTCAGTGACGCTAGTATGTAAAATATCATCGACTTGCAAAGACTCGCGAATCTTAACTGTAACATCAGCAAACAATTGCGATCGCAAGTTCTGACGTTGTAATTCTTCTTGATAGCGTTTGCGATCGCTAATATCCATCATGGCACCAATCATCCGTATTGGTTCTCCTCCATGGTTATGCACTACATATCCTCGGTCGAGAATGTATGCGTAGGTGCCATTCAAACGTTGAAAACGATATTCATTAAACCAAAATTGTTTGCCACTATCAATGGCTTGATGAATATCTTGAATAGTTCTTCCTTTGTCCTCTGGATGTATATGTTCGTACCACCAATCAGGATTCTCTTTAATCTCTACAGTAGAATAACCAAATAGGGTACGTACATTTTCATTCCACCATGTCTGATCCTGACATAAATCCCAATCCCAGACGACATCATTAGTTGCACGAGCAACTATTTGCAGTCGTTCTTCACTTTGACGTAGCTTTTCTTCTGATAATTTACGTTCGGTAATATCTGTGTGGGAACCTGCCATACGAACTACATTACCATTTTCATCCCAAAGTGCTTGACCCCGGTCTAAAATCCATTTATAGCTGCCATCTTTACATTGCAGGCGATATTCACTGATATAAAATGATTTTTCTTGAGCAAAGTGGTTGTACATTACTTCCATTACTTCATCCACATCCAGAGGATGTATTCTGTCAATCCACTCATGTATATGATTGCCGATTTCGTCTTCTTCATATCCAAGCATCTGCTTCCAACGAGCTGAGAAAAATACTTCAGATGTTTGAATATTCCAATCCCAAATTCCGTCGTTTGTACCCTTTAATGCTAGAGAAAAGCGTTCTTTGCTTTCTTGGAGTGCATCTAAAGCCGATCTTCTTTCTTGTTGAGCATGACCTTCTCTAATTGCGACACTTAAATAATCGGCTACTTCCTCAAGGGTAATAATCTCATGTTCGCTCCATCTACAAGTTACAGAAGAATCAAAACACAATAAACCAACTAACTGTTCTGAATGATGTAATGGTACATCTAACACCGCCCCTATATTACCCGACAACATTACATCTGCCAAAGATGCGACCCTAGGATCGTTAGTAATATCTTCTATAATTACTGACTTGGATTGTCGTAATTCTTGCAAGTATTTCTCGGCAGTGCTTAAATCTACTTCTATACCCCTTGTAGAGGGCATTGTAGGTGGTTGGATACTGCAAATAATACGCAGCTTATTATTAGGGTCAACAGTAGAATATGAAACTCTGTAACTAGGGAAATAGACGCTAATTAGTTTCAGGGTATTTTCAATAATCTCCCCGACTAACATTCCGGCAGTAATATTAGTAGATATAGCGTTAATTAATTCCAAACGTGCCCGACTTTGAACCAATGCGGATTCTGTTCGCTTACGTTCGATAGCAGTTGCAAGGGTATTCGCAACTGCTTGCATCAAAAATATATCTTCTCGATTAAAATCTCGTTGTTCTTTCGTATGTGCCCCCAATACACCGAAAGGACTTCGGGAACCATTAATAACTACACTAATACCGCTAACTACTTGATGCTCAGTTAACAGTGCAGGACCTTGAAATCGCGTTTCTGTGGCTAAATTGCGAACAACAACCGGCTCCTGATTCAGTAAAGTGTACCCAGCTTGGGAGTTTTCTTTGCCATTGATTATCATCCCTAGAACTCCAGATTGCCAACCAACCCCAGTTCGTAATACTAAATCATTACTACCACTAATTTTTTCTAATACCTTTGCGTATTCAACTCCCAAACACTTGACAATCAAATTACACGCTTTTTCCATCAACAAAGTCAAATCTGTACCAGCTAATGCTATATGACCTAATTCTGCTAACATTGCTTGTCGATTTGCATAAACTTCTAAAACAGCTTCAGATTGCTTGCGTTTAGTAATATCTATATCTATTCCAGACATCCGTACTGCCGAACCCGCAGTATTATAAAACACATCACCCTTACTTGCCATCCAGCGAATTTTACCTGACGGTAAAATCACTCGAAATTCAATATCATATTCAGCTTCTTGATTTAATGCTTTTTCGATGGTATCTGAAACATGGCTGCGATCGCTTGGATGAACCCGCTCGATAAATGTTTGATAGTTACCATCAAAACTTCCCTTAGCCATTCCAAACAAAGCTTCTTTGTTCTCAGACCAAGAAACTTTGTTACTACAAATATCCCATTCCCAAGTTCCCATATTGGCAGCTTCTAGAGCCATTCTCAAATGTTCTTCTTGACTTTGTGCTTGTTGAGTTTGCTCTCGTAACTGAGCGATCGCTTGACTAGCTTCGAGCAAACGTTTTACTCTTTGAGACAATACAGACCAATGGATCGGCTTAGTAATGTAGTCTGTAGCACCAACAGCAAAAGCCCTTTCTACCGATTCCTCCTCGTACAAAGCCGTAATCATTAATATAGGAACAGACCCACCATTCGGGAGTTTGCGTAAGCGATCGCAGCAGGTAAATCCATCTACTTGGGGCATCATCGCATCGAGCAACACCATGTCTGGTTGGTGTTGTACATACATATCTATTCCTTCTGCACCATTCTTCGCTTCTATGACCCGATACTGAGCGTGTCGAAGCAGTTCCCGCAACTGTATCCTAGTTAATGTATCGTCGTCTACAACTAAAATTAGATCGGACATAGCGAAAATGGCAGATAAGGGAGTATTTTAAGCTTTGAAAATAATTTAAGTATGAAGAATGTAATACAGCTTTTTCAATAATTCATGGGCAGTATAAGGTTTAGAAAGAAATAGGGGTGCGCAAGATTGCTCTTTGATAGGTAATTGCTCGCTGGTTGCTAAACCGCTAACAGCAATAATTTTGAGTTCGGAGTTCATTTTCTGTAAGGTTTGAATTGTTTTAGTACCGTTCATATTTGGCATCATCATATCGATAATTACGGCACTAATTTTATCTCTGTGTTGAGCATATGTTGCTACAGCTTCTATTCCATCTGCTGCTGTCATCACTTGATAGTTATAACCCTCTAGTGAGGTTTTAGTAATTTCTCTGATTGCTGTTTCGTCATCTACAACTAAAATCCATTCTCCTAAACCCCGGGGTGTAAGATTATTTTCTATTATCTGGCGATCTACTGCATCTACTGTGGGTAAATAAACTTGAAATTTTGTTCCTTCGTAAGGGGTACTTGATACATTGACAAATCCATTGTGTCCTTTGATAATTCCCATGACTGTGGATAATCCTAGTCCGGTTCCTTGACCAAATTCTTTAGTTGTGAAAAATGGTTCAAAAATTCGGTCTAATTGGTCATTAGGAATTCCTATGCCTGTATCCTCAACTGTAAGTAATACATAATTACCAACTTGAGCATCTAAATACATTTGAGCATAGCTTTCATCAATCAGAATATTTTCTGCTGATATTATTAAAGTGCCATTTTCATTCATCGCATCCCGAGCATTTAAACATAAGTTCATTAATACCTGATGGATTTGGGTATGGTCGGCGCGAATTTGGCATAAACTTGGCTGAAGCTTAATTTCCACTTGCATAGATTTAGGAAAGGTTTGCTCGATAATTTGGCTCATTTCCAAAATCAAATCTTTCACTTGTAATATCGTGCGATCGCCTTCCATTCCTCTGGCGAACAAAAGTACTTGTTTCACCAAATTAGCACCGCGCTTAGCATTATTTTCAACAATTGCGAGCATATTAGCAGTAGTTTCATCATAAAACTTACTTCTGAGAAATTGGGCTGACATCAAAATTGGCGAAAGTACGTTATTCAAATCATGAGCAATACCGCTAGCAAGAGTACCAATACTCTCCATACGTTGAGCGCGTAAAAATTGCTTTTCTAGTTGCTTTTTATGAGTAATATCTGTATCGACTACTAAAATAGATTTGGGATTCCCCTTGTCATCCTTGACTAAAGTCCAGCGACTTTCAACTATAATTTCTTGACCATGTTTATTAATTTTCTTGAGTTCTCCTTGCCAGAACCCATGATTTAATACAATCTCAGCAACTTCGTCTCCTAAGTTTAATGATTGTTGACGTAAAACTTGATTAGCGTCTTTTCCTAAAACTTCTTCTTCTTTCCAACCGTAAAGAGCTTCGGCACTGTTATTCCACAATAATATTTTGTTAGATAAATCTCTGAGAATAATTGTATCTGTAGAAATGTCAAGTAATGCAGCTTGTTCGCGTAAGTGTTGTTCGTTTTGTTTGCGGACAGTAATATCTTCTAATATATATAAGCGACCAAACTCGCCATTATCATGACTAATTCTTTTAGAAAAACGCCTGATAGTACGACCATCAGGTAAAGAAATTTCATCTTCACAAATACATTTATCATCCGGTAAGGGTTGACAATAGCTAAAAGGGCTATGTTCAAAAAACTTATTACACTCAGACATCATATCTAAGTGATTCAGCTTTCCTGCCTTCATCGCTTTCTGTAAATGTTCTATACCCCACATCTGACAAAATTGCTGATTGAAAAATATAATCTCATTTGTAGAATTATCTACTGCATAAAAAGCCAACGGAGATATATTAGTCATAGAACGCAGTAAAGTTTCTTGCCAAACTAACTTTTCTTGCGCCAAATTATTGTTAGTAATATCTTCAATAAAGTAAGTAAATTTTTCTTCCAGACTATCGTCATCTAAAGCACAAATAGTGACTCTAAAACATTTTTTGCCGTTAGCAGTATTTAGTTCGTATTCATTACTTATAGGTAGGTTATTATGCTCAGTTTGAGAATAGTCATGAATCCATTCTTTTAGATCGTGGACTGATATACCAATTTCCCTTAATAATCGATCCTGCTTTCTCTGGGATAGTATCTTGGGTTTATTAGTTATATTTTGATTTATATTCTTTTGATTTATACTCTGAGTTACATTTTGATTCCCAGTATCTTTACTACCTTTACTACCTTTTCTACCTTTACTACCTTTAAATAATATATTTTGCCCAACTACTTCTATAACTCCCATTGTTTTAGCATTCTCAAAGGAGTTTTCATAAATCAAATCATCACTACCATGTTTTTGACGTAATGCTTCTGGAGTCTGCCAAGAATTCGGCTTAGTACTTACAAAAGTATTTAATAAATATTTTTGATTCTCTAACTGTTTAATTACTAGACGGCTGATAGCTTCTAGAGATTGCAACTGTTGTTGATTAACCTTTCCCGGTAGAGAATCCGCAACGTATAAAACCCCAATAATTTTTTCATCTACCTTCAAAGGTATGCCAGCATAAAATCTTACAAATGGGTATCCTTGAACAGAGGATAAATTTTGGCTCCGAGAATCAGTTAATGTATCGGGCAAGACTAGAATGTCACCTTCTTCCATACAAAGATGGCATAAACTCCGCTTTTCCAACACAAAAGATTCCACACTCACCCCAAAGGTTGCCTGTAAGCACTCACTCTTCTCATCTACAAGAGTAATCCCAGACATCGACGTTTGACATATCTGAGCAGCTAAAAATGCCAAATTCTCCAAAACTTCCTCACCAGACACTTCTGAAGTCCTTAACCGGGAAATGGCTCTAGCCTTAACTAAATCGCTGTGAAACAATAAAGATTTCATCAGATTTTCCTACCCTTTAGGGAATTAAGACTTTTTTTGGCGTAACTGTGTGGTTTTGTTATCAATCAAGCAGGAAATCTAATATATTGGCGGTTTCAGAACTTTAAAGATTACATCTTTTGATAACTTAATGTACTGGCTTTGGGTTCGCCATGAACGAGCCATAGATAACGTTGGATAATCTTGTATTTCGACCATCGACAAATAATCTGTCGATTAAATTGTCAATCTTTATCAACAACAAAATGATAACAATAGTAATTATCTTACTAGTATAAGGAAGCCAACACTTTTGCCAATATCATTATAGTAATATGACTTAGGGTCTAGAACAGGCTAAATTCTGTTCCTCCGTATATTCACTTATACAGTACAAAACATAAGTAATTAAAACTTTTTTGTCAAGGGTATTATTAGTAATAT
>JBCCDM010000190.1:0-11472 GCA_039030795.1 Cyanobacteria bacterium P01_A01_bin.84 | reverse complement strand
TGAATAATTATTTAATTGTTGATTAACTTCTTCATTTAGCTCTTCTAACTTACTCTCATTCTCTTGTAAATCTTGTTTTAATTCTTGATTAACTTGAATATCTTCAACTTTCTTTTGAAAATTTTCTATTTCAGGTTTGAGTTTTTGCAACTCTTTCCGAACAGATTCTTGAGTCGTTGAAGATAATAATTTTTCATATTGTTGCTTTAGTTCGGTATAAGACTTATTTATATTTTTAATTTCTTTTTCTATCTCTTTAGTTTCCATTTTTAGCTCATGATTAATATTCTGAGCTTGATTAATTCCTCTACTAAGTTTAACTGTTTTATCTGCAACTTCTAAGGATATTTGGCTAGCAAGAAATATAGAAAGAGTTAAACCAGCTGATAAAGAAACCATTGAAGCACTTGCAGAGTACCAAAATACTTTCGGAATTCCTGAAAGTTCCATTTATATTACCTCGCTAAAATAAATAAATTAATAATTAACAATTAAATATTAACAATTAAATATCTGAATACTACAGGACTTACGCAACGAAGATTTGTCATTGCGACCGGAACATAGTGCAGGGAAGCAATCGCGGAAACTCTGCGATTACGTCGCTATCGCTCGTAATGACGGAGTTACGTTGCTTTTGCGTAAGTCCTGTACTAAATAAAATATATACTGTTGTCTATTACTAATTAAGCAATATATATACTTCTAAGTAATGTTTTTGCTTTGTTTAGCTACATACATCTACTGAAACTTTCCGTAAAAACACAAATATTTTTGAAGAATATTTTTGAAGAATATTGCGATCGCTCCTTTTAGGGTTATCGCTTCCGGTGGGTCTTCGACTATCCCCCTGACCACGAACTAAGCAAATATATCGTTACTATAGAAGAAATATGGTTTTGATAAATTACATCCGGGAAAAAACCGATAAAAAGTAAGAAATAGTGTAGGTTGGGTTCTTACTTCAACCCAACAAATCAACCGTTTGTTGGGTAACACTGTCCCTCTACCCAACCTACAATTATCCTTATCCGAAGGGTATTGTTTGATAAATTACATCCAGGAAAAACCTATAAAAAGTAAGATTGAGGGTTGAATAGGGATAATTTAGCTAAAAAAAATCAATTTTATTGAGTTAGCGAAATTATCTCAAGTATATATACTCAATAAATAAGTTTGATAACCAAACGTGATAACTAAGCTTTATAACTAAATAATGTCTAAAACTCCTGACTCCCCATCCAATATAAATACCAAAAAAGGAAAATCTTTACCTTCTGGTTTAATCATCAAATTAGGGAAATTTGTATGGACAACCATGTGGAATATCATGATGTCAAATCTTGCACCCCGGAGTAAATCGGGAGAATATATTCGTCCTCAAAGTCAGTTTCGAGATTTTGTCAGCAAGGAATCAGAAAGCTTATATCAACCAGAATCCGGACGCTATCGATTATATGCTGGTTTAGGATGTCCTTGGGCACATCGGACTTTGGTGGTCAGGGGACTCAAAGGATTAGAGAATACTATACCTGTAAGTGTCGTTTCTCCTTCCGGAGATAAAGGAATTTGGGTTTTAGATACCCAAGAAGAGGGCTGTAATACTTTACCAGAATTGTATAATTTGGCAGTACCTGGCTATCAGGGACGTTGTACAGTTCCAGTATTATGGGATAATAAGACAAAAAAAATAGTAAATAATGAAAGTGCGGATATTATAGTTATTCTTAATTCTGAGTTTAATGAGTTTGCTGAAAATCCAAGTTTGGAACTTTACCCAGAAGAGTTAAAAGAAGAGATAGACCAATGGAACGAAAAAATTTATCATGCAGTAAATAATGGGGTTTATCGCTGTGGATTTGCTCAAACTCAGTCAGCTTATAATCAAGCTTGTCAGGAATTATTTGCTGTCTTGGATGAAATCGATGGAATTTTAAAAATAAATAGATATTTGTGTGGAAATAATCTAACTTTAGCAGATATACGGCTGTTTACTACACTATTTCGCTTTGATGTGGTTTATTATGGATTATTTAAGTGTAATATTCGCAGGATCAAAGATTATCAGTATTTAGGAGCTTATTTACGAGATTTGTATCAACTCCGAGGAGTGGCTGATACTTGCGATTTAGAAAGCGTTAAACGTGACTATTACGGTAATTTATTTCCTTTAAATCCTGGTGGAATTATTCCGAATGGACCCGATATTACAAGTTTGAAGGAACCACATCATCGGCAGAATTTGGATACATCATTGATTTCTTGAATTTCATATTTCTTGAATTTCATATTTCTTGAATTTCATATTTCTTGAATCTCAAACGAAACTTTCTCCCGAATAATCCAGGGTAAATTCTATTCTTCAACAAATTAAACTATAAAAAACAAAATAATTGTCCCAGAGTTAGCACCGCTAAGTTCTGGGACATCCCAATTCATACTTTTATCCAGAGTTTAATCTACTTATTTAGATGTTTCTCGTGTTTCTTGAACCTGACGTAATTTGTTAATTAAAGTGCTTTGTTTTTTCTTTTGAGAATTATTAGTATTTCTTCGCAAACGCTGAGTTAAGGTCGCTTTAGATGAAGAAGATGGTTTACTTGGTCTAACGCTTTGTTGTGGTTTGGTTTCAACAACTATAGGTTTGAGTGGAGGTCTTTTCTCTACTGTTGGAGAAGGTTTCTTAACTTCTATTGGAGAAATAGCAGGTTGGGGTTTTACCCGTAGTGGTTTGAGTTTTGGTAGTGTTTGTGGTTTAAGATTCACACTCTGTTGAGTAGATGATGGTTTATTCCCACTACTTTGACTCACAGAAGGAGTAGGATTAGATACTCTACCATTTTTAATAGACTGCAAACGCTCAATCAGTTCCTTTTTGGAGTTAGCATTACCTTGTGAAGCCTGGGGTACTACAAGAGGATTACCGCTACTTGGTGCAAAAGCAACGTTGAAAGAATAGTACTTTGGTTTACCATTTGCCTTAACAGGATTTGTTTTGAAGTACTGCTTGAAGTAGTTTCTAACAGCATTCTGTAAATTAGATGGTGTAGAGTTGTCTTGTAGTTTGAAAAAGTCAATCCTACCATTACCATCAACAACTAAAGCACCTCTAACATTAGTTTTACCGCTTTCTTGAGGAGCATTCAGCTTTGCTGAAAGTGTCTGTACCTGAGTTTCAACTTTAGGGAATGATTTTTTAGCTTGAGCAAAAAGTTCTCCTTCTGAGAAAACTTTTCTACCATTTCTAGTAAATTTATTTGGGTCGAGATTTGACCATTTAGAAGAAGTATTTAGAGATTGATTAGAAAACTGAGAATTTTTTGCTAGGACAAGATTATCTGCTTTTTGAGGTGTTTGAACTGTTGGTGCTACTAATTTACGGTTTTGACTTGTTTGGGAATTTCTAGGTGTTTCTGGTGGTGGAGCAACACCTTCTTGAGCTAACCTAGAAAATTCAGCTTGGTTTGGGTCAATGGGAGTTGGATTATTTGGTAAATCCCTAGGGATACCACTAGCTTGAAGTGAAGGTAATTTTTTTGAGAAATCAGGTTGGGTATTTCTCCTACTAAACTTCTGACTATCAGCAATACGGAAGGTACTTCTGTTCCCACCTTGAGAATTTTTTCCTATTCTGACATTACCTATCTTACCACCACCTAAATTGGGGTTAGAAGGACGTTGATTTCTAATAGATGACCTTTGAGCAATAGAACCACGATTTGGTGGTAATCGTCTAATACCCAACTCTGCCGGTGATTGAGGTAAACCTGGTAAAAATAAACTAGTGGGGGGTACAGATGCTTGGTATGGAGTTTGTAAAGGAGTATTTTGTTTTAGAGCATCTGGTAAAGCTGTTCCTCCCTGTGTAGGAAGAGGAGGAAGTGTTTTGAGGGGTTTCAGAGACTTGTTTGTTTGAGGTAAACGCTGCTGGTCAGCTTGAGTTAATTCGACAAGTCCTACCGTTTTCGGCGTTTTTGATTCCTTTGTATTGTTTGTATCTAAAGGTACTAACGGTAAAATAAAAGCGATCGCACCATGGATACCTACAGAAGCAATGGCTGCAATACCTGTAGGTTGGTTAAATAATCCTGGTATAGTTCTCAATAAGGAGACGTAAGACATAAGCTATGTTCGTTCACTCTACTCGACTTAAAATCTTTTAAAAGATAAATTTTATACTCGCGTGCGCCCGTAAATCTATTTAAAGAGGAGTGTACCTCTATAAATAATACTTCTGGAATGACCAATATTAACAGGAAAATCGGAGTTATAGCGGTTGTAGTCTTATAGTTTTTGCTATATTGTACTGAAATTTTTCCCAATTTAACTCTGTTGAAAGTTAAGAAATTTATGAGTTCTCATAATCTCTTGGACGCACCTGCACGATTAAAAGCGAAAAATAAGGTAATTGCAAGTCGAAGCGATCGCTTAAATCTGAATAGATCCTCATATCAGGTAAGCTAACTTTTTCTAAGACTTGACTCTTATGTAATAAGTTCCTCTGCTGTAAGACCTGCCATACTTGTTTATAAACTGAATTTATTTTCATTAAAACAACAACGTCGGCAAAATCAAGGGCTGTTTCCAATTCTGATACGGAATATACGGCAGGTAAAATTACTAGTTTCTCTTTTCTGATGGTGAGGGGTAATTTTAGTAATGAAGCAGCTGCCATAGGGGAGCATACACCAGGAATTAATTCTATCTGTACCTGGGGATATATTTTTTGTAGAGTTTGTGACAAGTAAGTAAAAGTACTAAAAAAACTGATATCCCCTTCACAAGCAAAAACCACATTTTTACCAGTTTCTAAATATTGCCATACTTGTCTGGCTGCACTTTCCCAAGCTGCTTGTAATATCTCTATATCTCTGACATAAGGAAATTCTAAAGATAACTGTATCTGTTGGGAATCAAGCCATTGAGAGATTATTTGCTGTGCCATTCCTGGTTTACCATTGACTCCCGATGGAAAAGCTACTACTGGAGATTTCTGCAATAATTTTAAGCCTTTGATTGTAATCAATTCTGGGTCTCCTGGACCTACACTAATACCGTAGAGAGTTCCTATTGTCATCTCATTTATAATTAGGGATTTAGCAGTTGCTTTACCCGTATTTATTTATTTAGTTATCAATTATTAATTATCAGTCTTCAAGTATCCTCTGGATAGCACTTATTCTCAACTATCTTCTGATAACCCATACAGCACGCGATCGCGCTTGGATTTGTAAATAAAAAAAATATTCAATCTTTCTAAATGCAACAGGACTTACGCAAAAGTAACGTAATCCGGTTTGAGACGTTAGCTTGTGCTGCACTGCGTGAATGCGTAGCATATCCGCGCTTGATAACAATAGCGACGTATAAGCTAAGCACGAACACACTCCATGTTTGCGCAGCATAGTGCTAGCTAACCTATAATGTAAATATTTTTGTTTACCGGAACTTGAATCCTTAATTAGTTTTGTACAAGTTTTGTACAAGTATTTATAAAAGTATTTATAAAAGGAATATAACGCTCCTGATGGTTACTATATCTGATAATACATCTAAAACTACTAACCTTCCTCCCCTTGAAAGCGGAGACAGACTTACTCGCTATGAGTTTGAACATCGCTATCAACAAATGTCTCACGTAAAAAAAGCCGAATTAATTGAAGGAGTTGTGTACGTGGCTTCACCTGTGAGAATGTCTAATCACGGTAGACCTCATGCTGCAATCATTGGTTGGTTAATGGTTTATAAGGCTGGGACACCAGGGGTTGATTTAGGAGATAATGTTACTGTCCGTTTGGATTCTGATAATGAACCCCAACCTGATACTTTGTTACGTATAGAATCAGAGGTGGGTGGTAATTCTATAATTAGTGAAGATGATTATATTGAAGGTGCGCCAGAATTAATTGTAGAAGTGGCTGCTAGTAGTGCTTCCTATGACCTTAACGATAAGATGAATGCTTATCGTCGTAATGGGGTGAAAGAGTATATTGTTTGGCAGATGTATGAGAATCGTTTGGATTAGTTTTATCTACATCAAGGTAAGTATATTTCTCTAGAAGCTGATGAAATGGGTATTATTCGCAGCAGAGTTTTTCCTGGTTTATGGTTGTCTGTTAATGCCTTAAGAGAAGATAAATTAGCTGAAGTGTTATTGATTTTACAACAAGGTTTGCAAACACCAGAACATGAGAGTTTTGTTAAGAGTTTACAGTAGACATCTTCCGCATTCATAATGTAGAGACGTTCTTAGGAGCCGTCTCTACTAGGGATGAATTTACTACATAACAGTAAATTCTGCTCGGAAGGTTAGATCGTTGAAGTCGCGATCGCCACCACCAAATAAGTCTTCAAAACCAAAGGTGTTATCCTCTAATAGGCGGATATGTTCTACTCCATCAGGATTTGCACCCAGGAATGTGAAGTAAGCTAGTGATTCTCCTGGGAGATTATCAGGATTATTGCTTAGGAATTCTTCAGTAGTACCATTAGCAATTATAAATGGTGCTAATAAGCTTGTAGTACCAATTTCTTGGGAACCAGTTGTATTTTTAGTTATTTCTACAACTCTACTTCTAATCGCTGCTTCAGCATAACCTTCGTCTCCAGGAGTTAAAGCATTTCCAAATTCATCTAATACTGTACCGTTAACATCTTCAATAGCATAAAAACCAACTACATTATCGAAAGCAGCATCTGTAGTCACTTCCAACACATTAGTTTGTATTGGTTGATTATTAAAGTTCGTTAAGTCAACTACTTCTTCACCCCTACCATTGTCTTGAAAGATGGGACTTTGAGGAACTGTTGGTACATTATTATCATTAATAGTAACTTTGATTCTAGCTAATTCATAGCCATCGGTACTAAAGTTTGTATTTGCAAATCTGGGTTCGCTTAAAATTCTCCCACCTTCTTTGAAACCTGGGTGCAGTTGGACAACACCGTTTTCATCGGTTCCTGTATTAGGAGAACTTTGACTGAAGAAAGCAGTACTGTTTTCTGCTTCATCATTAACCTCAGTCCCCGCGTCTAAAACTTGATTCCCTGTAATTACAAAGTCTGCACCCAAGAAATTACCATTCTCGTCAAATATTTCCCGTGCTTGAGGATTTCCATTTGCAACAAAAGCATCATTGGAGGGAAGCACCATTGATGCATAGTTAAAGAAACGACTGCTAGCTAAGGAACGATCAAGGGTAAAGGTAAAACTAGTATTTTCTCCTGGATCGATGGGTCCAGGTGTTCCTTCGGAACCAGCAATAGTACCATCAACTACACCTGCTCCACTACTAATAAATTCCCGAGAAATAACATTAGTATTACCATCTTCTGCTAAACGTTCTAAACCTTCAGATGCAGGTCTACCCCGGTCGTAAGTATCAAAGTTACCATCGTGAAATCCTACCCAAAATGGTGTTAAGAAAGTACCATTCTCTGGAGCCAAGTTTTCGATACTGACGGTAACTTCTACTAAATCTGGTACTGGTGGGTCGTTATCTTCATCTGTTACGACTAATTGACCGCGAATTGCACCACCAGGAAACTCTTCTGTATGGACGTTATAGTATAAGTCTAAATCTTCACCAACTTCCGCTTCACGAATTTCTGCGACAAAATCACTTAAGGGAGTACTTGCTGCATCTGTTTCTTCCCATACTCCTGTTATGGTAGCTGAACCATCATCGTTGAGAGTAATATTCAAGTCTTCGTCTTGATTCCCTACAATACCAAGTTGATTGCCTAACTCAGGATCGGTAATATCAAACAAGACAAAAGCTAGGGGACCATTTTCTCCTCGTCCTCCGGTGTGAATATGTAATTTCGTCACATCATCGCTAGTATCATCAGGAGTTATGGCTCCACCTGAAACTAAACCATTCGCACCCAAATCAAAACCAGATATGGTCAGACTGTATTCCAGAGCGTCTCCTCTGTCATTCAGGGTTAAAACAGAAGTTCCTTGATTTTCTGCATCCCCACCACTAACTTCCTGTGAACCATCTAAATTGGAGCTAATTCTGACTGGGTCTGCAATAGGAAGAGGTAATTCTTCTGTGCTAACGGTAATCCGAGCAACTTGATAACCAGGAGCAGTAAAATCAGCATTGGTAAAGGGAGCAACAGATAAAGGAGAACTTCCGTCTTCGCTTAAAATCCTTCCACCTTCAACAAAACCAGGATGTAGAGTTACCACCCCATTTTGGTCAATTCCAGTATTAGGAGTACTTTGACCGAAGAAAGCAGTACTATCTTCTGCTTCATCATTAACTTCAGTTCCTGCATCTAAGACTTGATTCCCAGCAATAATAAAGTCTGCACCAATAAAGTTTCCTTCATCATCAAAAATACGAACAGCTTCTGGATTCCCATTAGAGACAAAAGCATCATTGGAAGGGAGAATCATAGAAGCATAGCTGAAGAAGCGACTATTTAGGTCATCAGTATCTAAAGTAAAAGTCGCTGTTGTCACCTCTGTTGGGTCAATTGGACCATCTGCTGCACCATCAGAACCCAAAATCGTACCATCAACCGAACCATCTCCACTCAGAGCAAACTCCTGGGAAATTAAAGTAGTCTCACCATCTTCTGCAAGACTTTCTAAACCAGGAGAAACAGGTCTACCCCGGTCATAAGTATCAAAGTTACCATTGTGAAAGCCTACCCAAAATGGTGTAAGAAAGGTACCATTTTCTGGAGCTAAGTTTTCGATAGTTACCGTAACTTGTTTCTGTGCCATCTTTATATACTTAGTTCTACAAATCTCACTAAGAACTATAAAATGCCAATATGTTGAGATAAATGTGAGATTAAAATAAGAATTTGCTGAATTTCAAAGTATTTTTACCGTTTTCATCTAAGATTTACAGTTTCTTTATAAAAAAGAAATTGCCCCTATATTTTTCTTTACAATTTTCCTATAAGTAACCTTCAGAATATGGACACAGAAAAAAGTGTTACCAACTTACCTCAAAACCAACAAAAACAAGAGATACTTCGTATTAAGCGTCCTTGTTTAGTTGTTGCAGATTTACAAAAGTCTTTAGAGGTTTACCGGGATATTTTGGGATTTCGACTTGATTATGTCAGTGAAGCATCCCCAGATTCATATCTTTACAAAATATTTGAATTTCCTGAAAGTGCAAATGTTACCTTTGCAGCTTTGAGTACGGAAGATGAACCTCGTGCTTTAGCGCTGACTGAAGTTAAAAATATTGCATTTCCTCAAGCAACTGCACCTCATCGCATCGCTTTAGTTGTCAGAGTCGAAGAAGTAACTCAAACAATTAATCAAGTTGCAGAAATAGGTTTAAAAATCATTGAACCAAACTATTTTAAACAACCTCCTAATCTCAGTTTTACCGAACAGGCATTTTTTGATTATGATGGTCATTTGATAATGCTTTACGATGTGACAGTTGGTAATTGAGGATGGGATGTATTTGAGAAAACGTTAAGTGTAGAACATTTCTGAAACTACCTTGGTTTACTTATAAGGTATTGAACAGGAATAGATACATCCGGAAAGGCTAGAGGAGAAATATTACCTTTAGTCAGTGTAAATTCGGTTCCGTATTCTCCATTGTTTAAATCTCGAAATACTTGCAATTGATGCTTTTTAAGGTTGACGACCCAGTATTCAGTAATACCTGCCTCTTCATATATGTCTTTCTTATCACCTAAATCTTTACTAAGAGTCGCAAAAGAGAATTCGATAATCCAGAATATATCTTCTGGGTAGGGATGGTGTTGTAAGTAGATTTCCCCTAGTGGTTTAACAATAGCAACATCGGGTGCAGGTTCTGAGTTATTAGGGAGAGTAATTGGTTTAGCATCCCGAATTTTTACCCTTGAACCCAGCAATTCGCGCAAATAATCGGCTGTTTCGGTATTGTAGTAAGCGTGAGATTCTCTTTCTGGGGGCATAGTAATGAGTTCACCACGCAATAGTTCTATAGGCTGGTCATCAAATATACCTGCGGATATTGCTCGATGATAGCGTTCTATTGTCCATTTATAGGTAGTTAATATCATAATACGGGTTTTTAGCCTTTATTCTACCGTTTAGACATTTTGGTTTAATTTTTCTGGTTTAGTTATATTTTACTGTGGTAGTTTAAATTTCCTGCAATCAGGCTGGGCTGATAAACTTAAACTTAAACTAAACTAAACTAAACTTGCTTGTTTTCGTAAACTTTGTACTGTTAAAACAAAGTGTTCTCCCACCCGTTCGATTTCTTCAGTAATATTAAATCTACCAATACCAAATCGGATAGAAGCATAAGCTAACTTTTCTGAACGTCCTAAAGCCATTAATACATGGGAAGGAGCGGTAGTTGCAGAAGAACAAGCAGAACCGGAAGATACAGCCATGACTGGTCGTAATCCTAATAGTAATGCGGCTCCATCTACCCCCTCAACACTGACATTCAGGTTTCCCGATAGTCGCTGTGTGGGATGTCCATTCAAGTAAATTCCATCTAGTTGGGAAAGCTGCGACCATAATTTTTCTCGGAGCTTGATAAGTTGGTTCTTTTCATTTTCAATTTCTTGAAGTGCAATTTCTACTGCTTTCCCAAAACCAACTATTTGGGGTGTATATAAAGTACCAGAACGCATTCCCCTTTCGTGTCCACCTCCGTGTAGCTGTGGAGATATTTTGACTCTGGGATTGCGACGACGGACATATAGTGCCCCGATACCTTTGGGTGCATATACTTTATGTCCGGTTAAGGACATCAAATCAATTTTCATTGATTCTATGTCTAAGGGAATTTTACCAATTGCTTGGGCTGCATCAGTATGGAAAAATACGTCATGTCTTCTACATATTTCCCCAATTTCCGCCAAAGGTTGCAATACACCAATTTCATTATTTGCAGCCATGACTGAAACTAGAATGGTATCCTTGCGCAAAGCTGCTTCTAACTGATTTAAATCAATTAAACCGTCTGTTGAGACTGGAAGAAAGGTGATTTCAAAACCCAAAGTTTTCAGGTAATTGCAGGGGTCAATAACTGCATTATGCTCTGTAGCGATCGCAATAATATGTTGACCCTTCTGAAAATACGCTTCTGCAATACCTTTAATGGCTAAATTATTTGCTTCTGTTGCTCCACTTGTAAATACTATCTCTTCTGGAGTTGCATTAATTGCTGCTGCTAAAGTTTCTCTTGCTTGTTTAACTGCTGCTTCGGTTTCCCAACCATAAATATGATTAATACTACTGGGGTTGCCAAAATGCTCACTAAAGTAAGGTAGCATGGCATTTACTACCCTTTCGTCTACAGGGGTTGTTGCGTGGTTGTCAAGGTAGATGGGACGCACAGACATAATAAATAAAATAAATAAATAAAATAAATAAATAAATGTTTAAAAGTAGTGTATGACGCTAAAAGCTAACAGTATCCTACTAATTCTCTACTGATTTTCTACTAATTATTTTTGTATTATGTAGGGTTTTTTATTTTT
>JBCCDM010000189.1:0-11477 GCA_039030795.1 Cyanobacteria bacterium P01_A01_bin.84 | reverse complement strand
TTTAAAAGTTAAATTAAATAAATCAAAATAATAAATCCAAATAATAAATACTAAAAAAAAAGATAGACCTTAAGTCTATCCAGAAAATAACTAAATATTTAATTCAAATATTCAATTTTTACTTATTCTTCTATGGCAAGCAACCATAGTTGAATTAAGCAAATGCTGCTGTCTGCACATCATTGTTTGCCAATAATTCCTGCAACTCTTCAGCATCTACAGTCTCTTTCTCAATCAACATATCAGCCAATTTATCTAGAATGTGACGGTTGCCTACCAAAACATCCTTAGCACGAATATAAGCTGAATCTACTAAGCTACGAACTTCTTCATCAATCGCGGCTGCGGTTTCCTCAGAGAAATCCCGCTCTGACATGATATCTCGACCAAGGAACATATTACCCTGCTGTCTTCCTAAAGCAACTGGTCCTAGTCTGTCGCTCATACCAAAACGAGTTACCATCTGACGAGCTACCCGCGCAACTTGCTGTAGGTCATTAGAAGCACCGGTGGTAACTTCTTCTTCACCATAGATGATTTCTTCTGCAAGACGACCGCCCAAAGCTACAGCCATCTGATTTTCTAGATAAGAACGGCTATATAAACCAGTATCCATCCGGTCTTCACTAGGAGTAAACCAGGTTAAACCACCCGCACGACCGCGAGGAATGATGCTAATTTTCTGCACGGGGTCATAGTCAGGCATTAAGGCACCAACCAAAGCATGACCAGCTTCGTGATACGCTACCAATTCCTTCCGCTTCTCGCTCATTACCCGGTCTTTCTTTTCAGGACCAGCTAATACGCGGTCAATAGCGTCGTTAATTTCATCCATGGAAATTTCGGTGAAATTCCGACGTGCTGCCAAAATTGCCGCTTCATTAAGTAAGTTAGATAAGTCCGCACCGGTGAAACCTGGTGTACGACGGGCAATTCTATCTAAGTCTACATCTTTAGCTAGTGTTTTACCACGAGCGTGAACCTTAAGGATTTCGCTACGTCCGCCGTAATCGGGACGATCTACTACAACCTGACGGTCGAAACGTCCGGGACGTAATAGGGCTGCATCAAGTACATCAGGACGGTTGGTAGCGGCTATGATAATGATACCGGTATTACCTTCAAAACCATCCATTTCGGTTAACAACTGGTTAAGGGTTTGTTCCCGTTCGTCGTTACCACCACCTAAACCAGCACCACGCTGTCTGCCGACTGCATCAATTTCATCGATGAAAACGATACAAGGGGCATTAGTTTTAGCTTGCTCGAATAAGTCGCGTACCCGGGAAGCACCAACACCGACAAACATTTCTACAAACTCGGAACCAGAGATGGAGAAGAAAGGAACCCCTGCTTCACCAGCAACTGCACGAGCTAATAAAGTTTTACCAGTTCCCGGAGGTCCTACTAAAAGTACACCTTTAGGAATTTTTGCTCCTACTTCAGTAAAGCGGTCGGCATTTTTCAGGAAGTCTACAACCTCATTCAGTTCTAATTTTGCTTGGTCAATACCAGCAACATCGCTGAATGTAACTTGAGTTTGCGGTTCCATTTGGACTCTGGCTTTAGATTTACCAAAGTTCATTGCTTGACTACCAGGACCACTCTGGGCACGACGTAGTAAGAAGAATAGACCTACCAATAACAGTACAGGGAAAAACAGACTACTTAAGGCTTTGAACCAAAACCCCTCATCGTTCTGTGGTAAGACAGAAATATCAATCTTTTTCTTAGAAAGAGTAGTAATTAATTCAGAATCATTAACCAAATTTACGATCTTCTTCTCACCACTTTTTGGTGTGACTACAGCCGTAGAACGATCTGGACTAATTTGAACTTTTTCTACTCCACCTTTATCAACTTCTTGAATAAACTCGCTGTAACGCCATGTTTCTTTACTCTGGGGTTGCTTATCAAAAAATGCTGTCCCTAAAGCAATAACAACAATAAACAAAAGCACGTACAGTCCAGCACTTCTCCATCTTTTATTCACCGAGGTTCATCCTCCTACTATTTTTCTTAACAGACACCCAATGCTGGGCAAGTCAAAAGTGAAATCAAAAGATAAATTATAAGAAAACTAATCCCCTCGTTACAGATGGATATTTATAACTAATTCTTTCTTTTGACTTATGTTACCTACATCCCTCGGTAGAGGAAAGTCTCCCTAGGGGAGTTACTTCTTCTGACCCTAATCTTTTTTTTGATAAGGCATTTATAAGAAATATGTTAACTTATTTTAAGTATATCAGGATGCCATTATCTCTTATATCTCAAATAACCTTCGTAGTTGTGAGAAACTAGGATGTGATGGTTCATATTGTAGCTTTTGCTTTCCTTGAATGACCTCACGAATGGGAACAATTTCCACAACAGAGTTACTGTAAGCGATCGCTTCTAAGTCTTGCACTAGTTGATTAGTCCAGGGAAATTCATAAACTTGATAATGATTCTGTTTGAGCCAGTTAATTAACTGATTGCGCATCACTCCTGGTAAAATTCCTGCATCTAGTGGGGGAGTCCACCAACTATTATTACCCCATCCCCAAAGATTACCTGTACTGGTTTCCAACCAATTTCCTTCGGTATTCACTAAAATCGCTTCTTGAGCTGCAAATTTTTGGGCAGCATTTTTCGCTAACCATGGACTAAGATAATTGCCTGTTTTATGAGTGGGTAAGCTACGAGATAATTCTGTTGAAGCTACGTATACATCCACACCATGATGCTGCCTGTGTGATAAATCTGTGGGTAATAAACGGACAGTAATCCATTCCCTACCATCTGGAAAAATAGTAATTCTCAGAATTCTGAGAGTTGGATCCCTTTTAATTATTAATTCTGCACCTTGACGCAAGACTTCCCAATCTGGTAAAGACCAACCAAACTTTTGTAAACTGAATTTTAAGCGATCGCAATGTGCTTTCCAATTAGTTAAAGGATGATTCAAACTTTTCTCATAAACCCTCAAGGTGGTAAAAATCGTTGCACCATAAAGCAAACCTGGTTCATTAATATTTAACTCCAAAGTTTCAGATTCAATCAGCTTACCGTCATACCAAAAAATAGAAGTAACCTCCCTTTCCGTTGAATGAGTAATGAGTAATGAGTAAAGAGTAATGAGTAAGGAGTAATGAGTAAAGAGTAATGAGTTATTGAGTTATGAATTATGAGTACCATCTTTTCAATAGCGTTATATCGTAACTAATTAAGCGGACTTAATGTTATCCATGAAAAATGAGTATAAAAAATAACTATAAATTAAATTATCAATTAGTTGGTAAACCAGAAAACCCAGTAGTTTTGTTTTTACATGGGTTTATGGGTAATATTAATGAATTTGAGGGAGTTATCTCTGTATTATCTTCATCTTTTTACTGCTTATTAGTTGATTTACCAGGACATGGAGAAACTCAAGTATTGAGTGATGATGATTATACAATGTCTAATATAGCGAATGCTTTAATCAAATTATTAGATAGTTTAAAAGATAGTTTTCAAGATACTTTCAAGAATAGTAAATTTATTTTGATTGGTTACTCTATGGGTGGCAGATTAAGTTTGTATCTGACTCTTAATTTTCCTCAATATTTTTCTCGAGTAATTCTAGAATCTGCTTCTCCTGGTTTAAAAACAGAGATTGAAAGACAGGAAAGAATTAAACGAGATGCTCAAATAGCTAGAAAGCTTAATAGAATTAGTTCTCAAAGCGAATTTAAGATATTTCTGGATAACTGGTATCGACAACCAGTATTTGGCGATATAAAAAATAATTTACAGTTTTCAAAGTTAATACAAATCAGATTACAAAATAATCCTCATCGGTTAGCAAAATCTTTGGAAATTATGGGTACGGGTTCTCAAAATTCTCTGTGGGATAAACTTGAAAATAATCAAGTACCGATACTTTTATTAGTAGGTGAATATGATACTAAATTTGTGGAGATAAATCAGCAGATGAATAATTTATTAGCGCGATGTTTGGAGACCCACCTTCAGCGATCGCACTTAAAGGTTATTAAAAATACCGGTCATAATATCCATTTTGAAAATCCGTCAGGTTTTATTAGTGCTATTTTTAATTTTATAAATTGAAAATTCGTTTATTTTTGATGGTGGGTTACGCTACGGAAGTATCCTAATTTTGCGACAAGTCCCCAATAGCCAGACCTGGGGCTACAATAATTATTAGCTACGAAGGTGGGCTTTGTTTTAAATGAAGAGATTATTTAATTGCTTTCTTTTAATCATATTTCTAACTGTAGCTGGATGTGCTTTATTCCCTAATTGTGCTTTAGCTATGTTGCGTCAACACCATGATGCTCCAGGGGTTTTACGTTATCATTCTCAGGTATCTATTAAGGATGATAATGGTTATTCTTGGCAGGTGTTACTTTTTAGAAAAAATAAGCTTGGTGAGAAGGAAGATATTAATTTGAGGTTAGTTGGTTTTCCTGGGGTTTATGATTTTTCCCATCCACAAGATTTAGAAATTATTACATCTGAAGGAAAGTTATTGAATGCTACTGATATATATGCAGAAGTTTCTCCAGCACCAAATGTGGGGGAATATAGCTTTACGAGGGTGTTACCAGAATTATGGAATAATAAGTCTGCAAACTTTAAGTCTGTGAAATTGTTGTTACCACTCCAAGGAGAGAAGAGTCTGAATCTGGACATTTCTTCAGATTTAGTTACAGAATGGCAATGGTTTGTGGATGAGTTTGAGTAAGTGAATATATGCTGGTTAAATTTGGTAATGTCAGGAAGTTGACTAATACTGTGTTGGTGAGAATTTGCGTTTTTAGCTGTATTTTCACCGTGGTTAGTGGAATGATATTTCCTGGGATTACTACTGGAACTACTGCAATATCTCTTCCAAGGGTCGGTCAAGGGATGATCGCGCTTTCTTCTTCTCAAGTATCTAATAGCTCGTCTAATAGTCCATTTAGCAGTGATGGAAATATTATTTATGCTCCTATATTCTTAGATGGAAGACAGTTATTTCACATTGCTGCTGTGGAAGCTAGGAGTAGTAATTCTGATGCAAATGTAAATATTGTTTCTCCTTTAGAAGCAAGGGTGAGAATGTATGAGGAGAAGCTAAGGAATCTTTTAACTACAGGTTTTAATCCTCAGACTTTAGTGACTACTGTCGATCAAAGGGAAGGTCAAACTGTTATTTTAGTGGGGGATGGTAATAAGTTAAAACGACAGCAAGCATTGATAACTGTGACTGAAATAGATGCTCAGATTCATGGTTTGTCGGTAACGGATTTGGCTAATCGTTTCAGTAGTATTATCCGCAGGGCGTTAATTCGAGCCCAAATAGAACGTCAGCCAGAGTATTTGAGAAATAAGGCTTTTGCGTCGGGATTTGTCTTTTTAGGAATTATTATTATTACTGGAATTATAGGTGCATTGTATAAAGGATTGCTGAAAAAATGGGATTCATTTCACAAGGTATATTCCCAGGAGTTGACAGAGTTATCTGATTCACAGGTGAATTTACCTGTGAATTCACAGACTAGCTTACAAACACAGTATTCCTCCGATGAAGAAGAAAAAGCAGCACAGGTAATGACCCTGACTAACCAAAAGTTAATTTGGCAACGCAAATTTAATTTTAATCGGCTTTGGCGTTTGCTTTTAGTTATTGGGATATTTTTAGTTTGGGTGTTGGGTTTTGCTTGGATTAGTGGACAATTCCCTTTTACTCGCTGGTTGGAAGATTGGTTACTGACTAAACCAATATTATTAGGAATTATTTTAAGCACGATTTTAGCTATTAAAGTAGCTAATATTGCAATTGATTATTTATTTAAAAAACTTTTAGATACCCAATCTCAGATACCAAATACTTCTGCAAGAACGCTGTCTCGTTTAACTACATTTTCTAACGTGGTTAAAGGGATTGTTTGTTTTCTGCTAGTTGGTGTGGGAGGAATATTTTTCCTACAAAAATTACACGTCCCCATTGTACCTTTTTTAGCTGGTGCGGGAATTATTGGTTTTGCAATTTCTTTTAGTTCCCAAAATTTAATTCGAGATTTTATTAACGGTGTTTTAATTCTATGGGAAGACCAATTTGCGATTGGAGATGTGATTGATGTTGGGAGTACAGTTGGTTTAGTAGAAGACATGAATCTGCGGATGACCCAAATTCGCGGTCGGGGAGGACGCTTAAGTACTGTACCTAATAGCGCGATCGCAACGGTTCATAATCTGACTAAGAATTGGTCGAGGATTGATTGGACTATTGAAATTAGTCCGGATTCTGATGTTGATAAAGCACTTTCGATTATTAAACAGGTTGGTTCTCAAATGCAGCAAGATTCGGAATGGGGAGATGCTGTGATTGACCCTGCAAATGTTTTAGGGGTAAATGATATTAGTAATAATGGTATTGAGATTTTGCTGTGGTTTAAAACTAAACCCGGTCGTCAATTTGCAGTTGGGAGAGAATTTCGTCGCCGCTTGAAATATGCTTTTGATAGGGAGAATATTGCGATCGCGTCTCCTCGTCAGTCTGTACGGTTGGAAAATTATCAGGTTCACAATAATTAACCATTATTTGGGTTTGATTGGGGCTAGGGAATGCGCACCAAGAGAGAGGGAGCAGGGGGAGAAGAAACTTTTTCTTTTCACGAACAACCCGCAAAGTTCCCTTGGCAAACTACTAGGTTAGGATGAAAATCAAAAATTGGGGTAGACTACCCCAAACCCCCTTGAGGGACAGTCGTGTCCCCCAAATACTCTCCGACCGGAATTGATATCAATTCTCAATTTTTCCACCATCAACGGATCTAACTTCTGAATCATCGGAGAATGGGTCGGTTCCACCAGACCAGTTAAAGTCACTGATGCGGAAACTAATACCACCTAATTCTAGTACTGGGTTATAGCGCAAACTCACACCGTAAGTGCGACGACTGTATTCTAATATATAGTCGGTACTGCGGCTTTCACCGGTTTCGATGTTAATTGAGGTTTGAAATCCTAGACGCAATGGACCATAAAGCTGTTGACTAATTCCTAAGTTGAGAACTTTGTCATCTACGAAGCGGTCGAAGAGGAAGGGGGATAAACCGTCGTTTAAACCTTGGGAATAGCTAATATTAAATGCTGTGTAATCAAAGAAAGGTTTGGAAAAATGACCTATTTGACCTTGTAAACCAACTGTTGCTAATAATACATTCTGATTATCACCATTTGAGTATAAACTCGTAGTACCTGTAAGTCCGCCAAATGCACTTAAATAGGGTACTACCGGATTGGGAGTGTAGCGCAGTCCTTTTTCCTTTGTGGGGGGTAAACCTTTACCTTGCCATAATTGGAGACCACCATCAATTGTCGCACTACCTTGGAAGCGACCGAGGGAAATCCGGTCGTTGTCTCGGTTAACTTCTAAAATATCTAAGCGATCGCTATTAGCGTTAATTAATTGGGCACCACCTTGATATCTGAGTCGAAAACCACTTTTACCTAAAGGGATAATTGGAGAAGTTATGACACCACCAAAGCTACTCTGGACGGTTTGAAAACCTAATGTACCATTGTAAAGGCGATCGCGGTAGTTATATTGCACATCAAGTAAATGGGGTTTTTTCTCACCAAGCTGTTGCTGTAAGCGCAGGTTAGCTCTAAAGTTACTATCAAAGTCATTTAAGTTTAAACTAGTTAAGCTTGCAGTCCCCCGAAAGGTTGTTTTAGGACTTAAATCAGCACTTGCTTGAGTCTTAACACCAAATAGTCCTGCTAGATTTTCAGTACCGTTTTGTACTGCTTCTTGAACAAAAAATTGTGGGGTGACGCTAAAGCTAAATTTTTCTTGATTAACTGGGTTAAATTTACGTTCGACGAACAAACCACCCCGTTTATCACCGTCAAAACCAAAGGAAGCTAAAGCTGGTGTAGCATCTCTTTCCCGACGGTCAATTACCTGGGAGTCCTTGGGAATACCTAAACTAAAACCTTGGTCAAAAACTAATCTTTGTCCTCTGGTTTTGATTCTATCTCGCAGGGGAGATTCGCGAGTTAAAGTAACTGTTTTAGCTCTTAATTCTAATTCCGGAGGTGAAAATGGGTCATTAGTAATTCTGACATTTTTTGCTTCCCAACCACGGGGATAAAAATCTATACTCTCAGCTTGAAAGCGGAGTCTTCTCACACTTCCTCCGCTTTCACCCCTGGGTACATTGCTGACATTGGGAGTACCACCAAGGTCAATATTCACCCCACCGGGACTACCAACCCCTTGAGTCGGCTGATTTCTGATTGCGCGATCGCTTAGGGGAGGTTTAGTGACGCTCAGTGCTGTGGTTGTTGGTGCAAATGATAAGTCATTTCCCACGGAAGGAATAAAAATTTCACCACTACCACCTTGCAATTCACCGTTATCCTGGACAAAGTTATAGGTAAAACGTTCTCCTCGTAAGGTTTGCTCTCCCCGTTTCAGAGCAACGTTTCCCTCACCAACTGCAATTAAATTTTCTAAACTAACTTGTAACCTATCAGCATCTACTACAGCATTATCAAAGCGGACTACAACATTACCACTAGCTGTGACAATCCGTCGTCTTTCATCATATTCTTGTCTATCAGCAATTACCTCAACTACTCTTCTTGTCGTTGTGGGATTGGTTGGTGGTTGGTTAGGAGTTGTTTGTGGATTTTGTTGTGGATTTTGCTGTTGTTGAGATAATGTAAAAGTTTTTGTAGTAATATTTCCCCGACGGGATTTAAATTCTATAACTGGTGATTTTCCAGATTTGTTTTTATAACCCTGGGTATTAAATAATAATTTAATTGGTTTCTTAACTGAAACTGTTTTCTTGGTAGTTTTCTTAGTAGTTTTCTTGGTATTTTTCTTGGTAATAGTTGTATTAGAATTTGTATTAATAGTTTTATTAATAGTTGTACTATTTCCTGGAGTCGCAACACCAGCAGATTTTTTTGATGCTTTTAACTTTTGAGTCAGAGATAAATGATTCAGAGATAAATTTTTACTGTTTGTCAGTGTTTTCTGAAGCGCTGGACGATTTAACTCTTTTTCTTGCTTACTTAATAAGGTATTAACTAATTCCGAACTACCAACACTTAAAGGTTTACCCAAAGAACTCGCATTATTATCAGTACCTTGAGAAAATTCCGGTGGGAAACTTTCTGGTTGATTATTTTGTAGTGACTTGTTTTGTAGATGCTTGTTTTTCGACTGATTATTTTTTGATTGACCGGATACTGGAGTTAACTGTGTAACCCGATCTAAATTTTTCCGAGCAACAGAAGACTTGACCCTACCCGTTTCCGAAGCTTGACTTACATTCAGTAGCGATCGCGAATCAACTGTAGCACCAGTTTTTCCACTAATCTTAGGTTTAATCCTAGATTTAATCCTAGATTTAATCCTAGGATTAATCTTAGAATCAGTCTTAGCACTACTTATATATATTTGAGTAGCATTAACACGAGTATCTTTAAGAACACGAGGCAGTTCAGGGGGCAGAGTTGGTGGATGAAACATATTTTCCCAAAATCGAGCTAACAAACAGCCAAGTGGCAGCTATTGAGAAGTCGGAAGGACTATTTTATATCTTCCTCCCGACTTATAATATTGCCTAGCCTACTTTTTGAATAGAAGGTGTGGGGAGCATATCCATTTATTTAAGACAAGCTGCCCGCAAGGCGTTTGTATTTTCCACCTTTTGGCAGTAAAAGACAGTTAACTTTCCTTTACTCTAAATCTTGACGACCGGGGTTACGAGATGGGTCTCCTGATAGTAATCCAAAGATAAATAGAGATACAAAGAAACCAACCACTATATATACAACGATTTTTAAAGTCAGCATAGTAACTTCTCCTACGGGATAAGCAGATTTAAATTAGTCTGCGATTGATATAACGAATCTTCTTTATCTTACCGAAATCTCATCCCTTTTTTTTAAGAATAGTAAGCTAAATCCGCTACAAAACAAACTATGGACTTTTACCGTTATAAATTTTTAGTAGAGCTAACGTCAGTTAAATACAATCGAACGGGCTTTGATGAGGTTTGTCCTAAAAGTAGAAATATAGCAATATCCTTTCCACCTCACATATACAAGGATGTACCATTTTCTCCGGAGAAGTTTCCATATTTTAAAGTTATTTTATAAAGTTCCTTAATCCTAAAATTACACCCTAAATTTACAAGATTTTATTTTGGAATTCACACCAAAATATTAAACCTAGACTAGTGGAATACCTGACGGTTTTTGGCTGTAGAGGTTTCCCAAAATTAAAATAATTCTCAACTACTTGGACAAAGCTTGATTTTTTTCAGCGATCGCACTTCATCGAATCGGAGAGTCCCTGTCCTCTAATTCAAAATTCTGGCATTACTTCTTGAGGGTGAATTTTTGGGATTGGAAATTTTTTAACGTAATTATGCATAATTTTTAACCATGCATCTGTAATCTATACAAGTACAATTTGCATATTTTTGAATTATGAAATTATCTAAATTAACTGTTAGTTGCTTTTTAGCCTTTGCTTCTGGTGCAATAACTTTTGCTAGTACCGTAAATTCACCGAGTTTTGCCCAGGGTAAAAGCTACTATCGCCTAAAGACAATATTTACAGGGAATAACAAGTGTTTAGATATTATTAATGATTCAAAAGACAATAAACTTATAATGGCGAAATGTGGTAACTATTCCGGACAGTTATGGAAGTTAGAGAAGACAAGTAATAAGGGACATTATCGCCTAAAGACAATATTTACAGGGAATAATAAGTGTTTAGATATTATTAATGATTCAAAAGACAATAAACTTGTAATGGCGAAATGTGGTAATTATTCCGGGCAGTTTTGGAAGTTAGAAAAGACAAGTAACAAGGGACATTATCGCCTAAAGACAATGTTTACAGGAAATAATAAGTGCTTAGATATTATCAATGATTCAAAAGATAATAAACTTATAATGGCGAAATGTGGTAACTATTCCGGGCAGTTTTGGAAGATATGAAATGTAGAACAAACTCAATAATCAGGTAGCTTTTTGACCGGGTGAGATGCTTAACTCATACAGATTCCCACGAAGTAACCATACCCACACCCCTCTGCTCCGCGATCGCTTCTAACACTCCCAACGTTCCTAACACTCCCAACAGTTAAAAAAATATTCCCCTAATTGTTCTGTGTTTTGAGGAACGATTAGGGGATTTTTTAATAAACAGTACGTACTATTAGCAAAGCGAGTAATACTTAAAGGCTCATATACCAGGGTAAGCGCATCTCATTCAAACCCTATTGACATGGTTGTTTTAGGATTCATCGAAAATAAGAGACTCAGGCTTTAGTGGGTAGGGCAGGGATATCGCTATCCCTTTCCCCCCGACAAACCGGACAAGCAAGTTACCAAGCATCCGGCTTTAGCAAACCCTAACTTACCAAAGACTTAAAAATTCATCATCAGACTCACGTTCAAGTTCTAAT
>JBCCDM010000188.1:0-11591 GCA_039030795.1 Cyanobacteria bacterium P01_A01_bin.84 | reverse complement strand
AGGAGCTGATGCACATCAGCATCGCCCGCATCCTGAAGTTCAGATAGCCCGTCGCGTTCAGCGCCCGCATGCAGGCATCGGCGAAGGGCAAGCCCATCAGCCCCTCCGACCACGCCCAGAGACGGTGATTGGCTTCTGACTCCAGAACAAAAACGTCAACTACTTGCAAAACTTCTTCAAGAGAAAGCCAACAAACCCCAGAATTTTCCTCTATCCTTTGCTCAGAAAAGACTTTGGTTTCTGGATAAGCTGCTCCCAGAATCATCTGCATATAATATTCCTGCTGCTTTACATTTAACTGGTAAAGTTAATTTTATTTATTTACAGGAAAGTCTAAATAAAATCATTCAACGTCACGAAGTTGTATGCTCTAGGTTTACGATAGTAAAAGATGAGCCGAGACAGCAAGTTTTACCTCAATTAAACTTACAATTAAACTTACAAGAACAGTTATATTTTCCTTTTATTGACCTACAAGGTTTATCACATGGGGAGCAAGATAAACAGGTAAAAAAGCTAATTAAAGAAACATCTATACAACCATTTAATTTATCCGAAACTCCTTTATTTCGAGTTAGATTAATTAAATTAAACCAGAATGAGCATGTGTTATTATTTACCATGCATCACATTATCTCGGATTACTTTTCGATGCGATTACTAATCCGAGAATTAGCAGTTATTTATCAATCTTTAAATAATCAATCTTTAAATAATTCCTCTTTAAATAATCCCTCTTGGAATAATAAACAAACAGCACAGCTTCCAGAATTAAAGATTCAATATGGAGATTATGCGACTTGGGAACAAGAATGGTTAAAAAGTGAAAAATGTAAAGTTCAACTAGAATATTGGCAAAAAAATTTAGCTAATTATCCACCTTTGTTAACATTACCTACGGATTATCCTCGTCCTTCCGTACAAAGGTTTCGCGGTAAGAGAGAATTTTTTGCTCTTTCCCCAGAGTTATCAAATGCTCTAAAAAATATCAGTCAGGGTCAAAATACTACACTATTTATGACCTTGCTTGCAGCTTTCAAAATATTACTTTATCGCTACAGCAATCAAGAAGATATATTAATTGGTTCTACAATTACAAATCGAGAAAATAGGGCTGAAGTTAGAAATTTAATCGGTTTATTTGTTAACAATCTCATCTTTCGTACTAATCTATCAGGTAATCCCAGCTTTACCAGTTTTCTTCAACAAGTCCGGGAAGTTAGTTTAAATGCATATGCTAATCAAGATTTACCATACGAATATTTAGTAGAACAGTTACAACCAGAACGTAACCTCAGTTATAATCCATTGTTTCAGGTGATGTTTATTCTCCACAACACACCTACTCAGAAAATAGATTTATCGGGATTATCCTTGAAGTATCTTGAACCTGAATATGAAACCTCTAGATTTGATTTGAGTCTGGATATGTATGAAACACCTAACGGTTTAACAGGAATTTTTGAGTATAATACCGATTTATTTTCTACAGGAACAATTAAGAGACTTGTCTGTCATTTTCAAAGTTTATTAAAAGGTATCATTACAAATCCGCAACAAAATATTTGCGAACTACCCTTATTAACACCCGAAGAAGAACAACAATTACTTGTTAAATGGAATGATACTCAGAAAGATTATTCCCACCTTTGTATTCATCAACTATTTGAACAACAAGCAGAAAAAACACCCGATAAAATCGCAGTTATATTTGAATCCGAACAATTAATATATAAAGAACTTACATACAAAGAATTAAATCAGAAAGCAAACCAACTCGCTCATTATTTAAAATCAATTGGTGTAGAACCACAAACAAAAGTAGGAATCTGTCTAGAACGTTCCGAAAAAATGCTTATAGGATTACTAGGTATCCTCAAAGCTGGAGGGACTTATATTCCCCTAGACCCAGGATTCCCCCAAGAACGTTTACAATTTATGGTGGAAGATTCGGGATTAGATTTTCTAATTACCGATTCTGATGAGACGTTTTATAAAACGTCTCTACAAGATAATTTGGGTAATATTATTACTCTTCATACAGAATGGGAATTAATTTCCCAGCAACCCACAGATAACCTATCACTTCAAACCACTGCAGAAAACCTAGCTTATATCATCTACACTTCCGGTTCCACGGGTAAACCTAAGGGCGTGCAAATTATGCACAAATCCCTGGTAAACTGTTTAGAGTCAATGCAGGAAAGACCCGGGATCGCATCAAATGATATTTTACTCTCGGTAACGACTTTATCTTTTGATATCGCTGCTTTAGAATTATATTTACCTCTAATTACAGGTGCTACTTTAATTATCGCTAGTCGAGAAACTGCTATTGATGGAAGTAAATTAGTTAAAACTCTGCAAACCCATCAAATAACCATTATGCAAGCAACTCCCGCTACCTGGAGACTGTTATTAGCATCAGGATGGGAAGAGAACCAAGGTAATCAAAATAATCAACAGCTTAAAATTCTTTGTGGTGGGGAAGCTTTAGATATAGGTATCGTAGAAGAATTAGTTCAACGGGGTAGGGAAGTATGGAATTTGTATGGACCTACAGAAGCTACTATTTGGTCATCTGTTGCTGAATATGGAGACGTTCCGTGGAACGTCTCTACATCTGTACCTATCGGGAAACCAATTAATAATACTCAGTTTTATGTACTTGATGATTATTTACAACCCGTCCCCATCGGAGTTGCAGGAGAACTGTATATCGGTGGTGTAGGATTAGCAAAGGGCTATTTAAATAAAGCTCAATTAACAAAAGAAAGATTCATCGAAAATCCGTTTGTAGAGACGTTTCATGAAACGTCTCTACAGAATGAGAAATTATATAAAACAGGCGATCGCGTCCGTTATTTACCGTCAGGTAATCTAGAATATCTGGGTCGAGTCGATTATCAGGTGAAGTTGAGGGGTTTCCGAATTGAGTTGGGGGAGATTGAATCAGCTTTGATACAGTTCAGTGATGTGAAACAAGCGGTTGTGACGTTATATAAGAATAGTGATGATGAAAAGTTAATTGCTTATATCGTCCCGTCGTCAGATATTTCACAAACCCAGTTGAGACAGTTTTTAAAAACCAAACTACCCGGTTACATGATTCCTTCTAACTATGTGATGTTGGAAGAGTTTCCCCTTACACCAAATCGTAAGGTTGATAGAAAAGCTTTACCTATTCCCGACCAGGTTGACACTGAAGAGAGCAAAGATTTTGTATCACCCCGAAATCCAATTGAAGAGATTTTGGTAAATATTTGGTCAGATGTCCTAGGAGTTGAGAAAATCAGCGTTGATGATAACTTCTTTGAGTTGGGGGGACATTCATTACTCGTGACTCGTACTATTTCCCAAATTAGAGAAGCGTTTGAAATCGAGTTACCTGTAAAAACATTTTTTGAAACTCCGACAATTGCTGAAATCGCTGAGATTATCGGTGTTAATACATCCAATATAAATAAATCAGATATAAATAAATCAGAATTATCCCAACCTAAAATTGAGAGAATCCAACATCGGGAAGAATTACCGATTTCCTTTTCTCAACAACGTCAATGGTTTTTATCCCAACTCGAACCCGAAAGTCCTTTTTATAATATTCCTGCCGCGATCGCAATTCATGGGAAACTGGATATTACTATACTTGAGGACAGTTTCAGGGAAGTTATCCATCGTCATCAAGCTTTACGTACTGCTTTTCTCACGGTTGAGGGAAAACCTGTTGCTAAATTAGTATCTATAAATGAATTTAAATTAGAAGTTGTTGAATTAAGTAATTTAACTGAAAAAAATCAGCCAGAGAAAGTAAAATTAATTGCCCAGAAAGAAGCGCAAAAACCTTTTCAACTTGATAAAGCTCCCTTACTGAGGGTCAAATTATTACGCCTCAATTCCCAAAGTCATATAATACTCATAACCCTGCATCACATCATTGCAGATGGTTGGTCGATGGGTGTTTTGGTAAAAGAAGTTGCTCTGATTTATCAAGCTTCTACTCAACAAGAATCCCCTCCACTCTCAGAATTACCAATTCAATACCCTGATTTCGCAGCTTGGCAAAAAAAATGGTTTCAGGGTGAATTACGAGATAATCAGTTAAATTACTGGCTTTCTCAGTTACAAAATGCTCCCAGTTTATTAGAATTACCTACAGATTATCCCCGTCCTGCTGTTCAAACTGCAAAGGGTGGAAATTTGAGATTTGAATTACCTCCAGAGCTATCCCAAGCCTTAAAACAGTTGAGTCAGAAGTCGGGATGTACCTTATTTATAACCCTATTAGCTGCATTCCAGACCTTACTATACCGCTACAGCAATCAAGAAGACATTGTAGTCGGAAGCGCGATCGCTAATCGTAATCGGAGTGAATTAGAAGGGTTGATTGGTTGTTTTGCGAATACCCTTGCTCTAAGAACTGATTTATCAGGAAGTCCCAGTTTTAGGGAACTCTTACAACAAGTGAAAGATGTTGCATTAGGAGCTTATGCTCATCAGGACTTACCTTTTGAGCAATTAGTAGACGAACTGAAATTAACGCGATCGCTCAGCTATACACCGTTGTTTCAGGTAATGTTTCTTTTACAAAACGCTCCCATACAAGCTTTGCAATTAGAGGATTTGAGTTGGAGTCCGATTACCAATGATAGCGATACAGCTAAATTTGACTTAACGCTCTCTATGAGTGAAACAGACAACGGGTTAATTGGTAACTTTGAATACAACCGAGATTTATTTAAAGCCAGCACCATAGAACGCATGGTTGGACACTGGCAAACTTTGTTACAAGGGATAGTAGATAATCCCGAACAAAAAATATATCAATTACCTTTATTAACTCCATCAGAAGAGCAACAGTTACTCATTGAATGGAATCGAAATCAAGTAGTTTATCCTCAAAGTTGCATCCATCAACTATTTACAGCACAAGTTGAGAGAACACCCGATAATATTGCAGTTATATATGAAAATCAACAGCTTACATATAGAGAACTGACATACAAAGAATTAGATATTAAATCAAACCAACTCGCTCATTATTTAATCAAACTGGGAGTAAAACCAGAAACACGAGTTGGAATCTGTGTCGAACGTCGTATAGACATGGTTATCGGATTATTAGGTATCCTCAAAGCAGGAGGAGCTTACGTACCCTTAGACCCAGCATATCCCGAAGAGCGATTAACCTATATGATTGCGGATGCAGGGGTGTCTGTTTTGATTTTAGCGGAGGAGCGGATTTCTATGGTAGAGACGTTCCATGGAACGTCTCTACGTGATGTTGTGAATTTTACAACTGATTGGAATCGAATAGGTGAGGAAAGTACCAGCAATCCTAATGTAAAAGTAGAACCTGAAAACCTAGCTTATATCATCTACACATCGGGTTCTACCGGGAAACCTAAAGGAGTTGCGATCGCACATCGGAGCGCTACAACCTTAATTCACTGGTCAAGGGATGTCTTTACCGATACCCAAATTGCAGGAGTACTCGCATCAACCTCAATTTGTTTTGATTTATCAGTCTTTGAATTATTCGTACCATTATCCTGGGGTGGAAAGGTAATCCTAGCCCAAAATGCATTACAGCTACCCGAACTAACCGCAGCAAATTCAGTTACCCTAATTAACACAGTACCCAGTGCGATCGCGCAATTATCTCAACTAAAAGCCATTCCCCCATCAGTTAACACCATCAATCTAGCAGGAGAAGCACTACAGCAAAGTTTAGTACAACAACTTCAACAAAATCATCCCCAGATTGAAAAGATTTATAACTTATATGGTCCCAGTGAAGATACAACCTACTCTACTTATGCATTAGTATCATCCAAGGGAGTAGAAGCAGAGAAAAATCCCACCATTGGAAATGCGATCGCAAATACTCAAACATACATTCTCGATTCCCATCTCCAAACTGTTCCTATAGGTGTCCCCGGTGAGTTGTATCTTGGTGGTGATGGTTTAGCACGGGGTTATTTTAATAAACCTGATGTAACAGCAGAAAAATTTATTCCAAATCCATTCAGCGAAAATGTAGAGACCTTCCATGGAAGGTCTCTACAGAATATAAAACTGTACAAAACTGGTGATAAAGCACGTTATCTACCAAATGGAAAAATTGAATACCTGGGTCGTTTTGATAATCAAGTAAAACTTCGGGGTTTCCGAATTGAGTTAGGAGAAATTGAAAGTGCTTTAAGTCAACACCCAGAAATTTATCAAGCTGTTACTAAAGTTTGGGAAGATGAATTAGGTAATAAACGCTTAGTTGCTTATATTGTATTAAAAGATGTATTAAAAAATAGTACCCAAAAAAATAATACTAACAATCAACTAGTTCAAGAGAACTTCTCAACTCAACTACGTAATTATCTACAAAAGAAACTTCCCGATTACATGATTCCAGCTATCTTTATGATGTTGGAAGAAATGCCCTTAACTCCTAATGGTAAAATTAATCATCGCGCTCTTCCTCAACCAAATATTTCTATTAATAATCAGCAGCAAGAAGATACAATTAATAAAAAACCAAGAACAAAAAAAGAAGAAATATTAACACAAATTTGGAGTCAATTACTTAGGATTGAATCTGTAGGAATTCACGATAATTTCTTTGAGTTAGGTGGTGATTCCATATTAGGAATACAGGTAATTGCAAAAGCCGCTCAATCGGATTTACGTTTGTCACCTAAACAGGTATTTCAACATCAAACTATTGCACAATTAGCAGCAGTTGCAGATACTGTCCGAGTAAATGCTAAACAAGGAAATGTAACGGGTATCGTACCCCTAACACCAATTCAACATTGGTTTTTTGAGCAGAATCTCGCGGATTCTCATCACTGGAATCAATCCATCATGCTTGAAATTGATAAATCGATTCATTTTGCATGGATTGAAACAAGTATACGCGAGCTTTTAATACATCACGATGCATTGCGTTTGCAATTTAGGAATATAGAATCTAAATTACAACAAATTAATGCTGATGTAGATAATTATATAGATGAAAATACTCAAAATATTCCGTTATTACAATTTGATTTATCAGTCTTAAATGAAGAACAACAAAAATCAACAATAACTGAAGTAGCGACACAATTACAAACCAGTCTTAATCTTTCAACAGAATTAATACGCCTAGCATTTTTTAAGTTAGGTAATAATAAACCTAATCGATTACTATTTATAATTCATCATTTAGTCATCGATGGAATATCTTGGCGAATTCTTCTATCTGACTTACAAGTAATCTTTGAACAATTAAATTCTAATTCCGGAACAAGCCAAAAAATTCAATTACTACCGAAAACTACATCTTTCAAATATTGGTCTAAATCTCTACAGAAATACGCTCAATCTCAAATATCTCCACAAACCATAGAATACTGGAAAAATATCTGTCAGATTTCACAACTTCCCCTACCAATAGATAATCCCCAGGGAAATAATACTGTTGCGACTACAGATACCGTTTCAATTACTTTCACTGCTGAAGAAACCAAAGATTTATTACAAAAAGTACCATTATCTTACCAAACCCAAATTAACGATGTATTACTAACCGCATTAGTGCAAAGCTTTGAAAAATGGACTGGTGAAAAACGCTTATTAATTGACTTAGAAGGACACGGGAGAGAAGACCTATTTAATGAAATAGATATTTCCCGTACTGTGGGATGGTTTACAACGATGTTTCCAGTGTGGTTAGATTTAGGTGAAATAAAAGATGTCCGAAAAGATATACAGAAAAATATAACTACTAATCTAAAAGCTATTAAAGAACAACTACGTCGAACTCCCAACCGAGGAATTGATTACGGTATTTTGCGCTATTTAGGTAGTCCAGAAATCCAAACACAACTGAGCGCTATTTCTCCTCAAGTTCGGTTTAATTATTTAGGTCAAGTTGACGGAGTCTTCACAGAATCATCTTTTATAAAACCAGCCAAAGAATCTACTGGTGTAGCTCGCAGTAAACGCGGTCAAAGAGATATTTTGATAGAAATTAATAGTATCATCAGCGCAGGAGAATTACGACTCGATTGGATTTATTCAAAAGCAGTTCATAATCGAAACACAATTATTCATTTGACTGAACAGTATAAGATAGCTTTACGCGAATTGATTCAAACTTGTATTAATGAAGTAGGAAGTTATACACCTTCTGATTTCCCGCAAATGCAGTTTAGTCAAGATGAATTGGATGATATTTTGGATGATTTGTAGGATAAATCAATCCTATTAATCACGATCGAAGTAAACAAAGTACTTTTAACTTTTGATTTTGAATTTCGCTAGCAATACTACTATATTTTGTTAAATTAAAGGTAAAAGCAAAAACAAAGTGAGTCCTTCATGAGTCAATTATATGCAGTTGATTTTACTGGGATACAAATCAAACTTGCTAAACCAGCAAAACGTATTGCTTGTTTAACATCATCAGGTTTAGATATTTTGCGGGAACTCGACTTAGAACCTGTTGGGTATCTTGCAAAAGGTATTGCAGACCAACCAGAATTTTATGGTGATTTAGCTCACAAATTTGTACCTTTAGGTTCTTGGATGATTCCCAATATCAAAGCTGTCCGTAGTCTCAAACCGGATTTAATTATTGGTTGGACGTTTCCCCATCGATTTTACCGCAAACTTTTTGGTTGTGAAATCCCCCTTTATCTTATGGGTGGAAATGGGTATAATGCTGCATTACAAAGATTGCGTGACATTGCTTATTTAACTAATCGGGTCGATCGAGCAGAAACTGCGATCGCGAATTTTCAGATACGTTTGAAAATGTATCATAATACTATTCCTAAATCAGCCTACAAAACTGTTTTATTTATGGGAGGTTCAATAATTAACCGCTTGAGTCGTAAATTTATTATTGAAACAAATATTGGAACTTTTGGTAGCATTATTAAACAATTTAGCCATTATCCCTGGTTGGAACCTGAAGGTTACAATATGGAACCAGGTTTAACAAATGTTTCGCTTCAAAAAATTTTATCAGTTAATCCCGATATAATTTTTATTCAAACATATACTCCAGGAAAAATTCCTTTATCAGAGCAACTCAAGACTAATAAAATTTGGCGACAACTCAAAGCAGTACAAAACAATAATGTTCATGAAATCGAACAATTATGGCATTATGCTAATGGTACTAGAATGATTGGCTTAACTATTGATAAATTAATGCCAATCATATATCCAGAATTTTGCCCGTGAAAAGAACTATGTATTAGGAAACGCATCATATACTGTCCTTCGCTTTCACCGCAAATTCTGTGCCTCCTTTCAAATTCAAAGTTTTGATAGATCAAAGTTCATGAAGGAAGAAGAACCCATGTTTAAAAACATGAGATTGTAAATAGAATATATTTTTGTTTATCTTAAGGAATAATATAAATTTAATTGATTTAGCAGTTCCGAGGTGAAACTAATAAACTACTCAATCTTCAGAGAATTGTCCTGGTTCGATACCTTTTTCCCGCAACTTTCTCAATAAATCCTGATAACGCTGTCTTTCCTCTAATAATTGACTTTCCGCACTATCGGCACGTTGACGTTCAATTTCAGCACGTTGACGTTCAATTTCAGCACGCTGACGTTCTTGTTCTCGTTCTTGTGCAAGTTCCACTGAAGTGAGAAACTTTTCCCCGTCGGGACGATATATTTCTAAAGTTTGGGGTGTGAGATGAAAACGTATACCTAAAAGAGGACTAACCCAAGTATTTATTTCTTCAATTACTTCTAAGCGATTTTCTCCAGATTCCTGACCTCTCAACCATCCATTTAAGTCATTTTTGTCGGGGTCGTAAATATAATATTCCTCAACTCCGTAGCGTTCGTAAAAGCTGAGTTTTTTTGCCATTTCCTTGAGAGTATTACCGGGGGAGAGGATTTCAAATACAACTTGTACGGGGATATTTTCCTCTTCCCACTGCTTGTAAGAACCGCGATTGCCTTTGGGTCTACCAAACACAACTAAGACATCAGGAGCTTGACGAATTGTTTCTCCTGACACCGGATACCACAGCAAATCTCCTGCTACAAACACATCTGGTTGCGACGCAAACAAAATTTCCAGATTTTCTTTGATGGTAACTATCCATTGAAATTGTTTGGTATTATCTGCCATTGGCTGTCCATCGCTATCGGGGTAGATGATATTAGTTGAGGTTTTTGATGTAGATACCATATGTCTTAGCCCGATTTCAAGAGGTTGTCGCCTTATACTAAACTTTTAGGAGGATATGATCTTACCAATTGTATCGTGTCCTAACTTCTAACTTACACATTTTCAAAAACTTATATCATAGACGTTCTAGCCAAAGCCAAGAAATGTGCTAGTTTTATTCGTTGCAATCCATCTGAAATCTTACCAATTAAATTTCCAAGTCATTAACTTGTTTTAAACGATTAGATTCAGCTTTTGCTTCTTCAAGTAATGTATTCCAATCATCTGGAGAATTATCATTATCGAGCATTTTTCTGAATACTTGATAAGCATCTGTCTTGCTACCATAAGCTCTTTTGGAACCTTCATCATTTACCCAAGCAAATACAATTATTTTACTTTTTTGATGATACCGAAAGAATAATCTGTACTGTTGAAAAAATTTTGCTCTGAACCAATGTTTATACTCATCACCTAACGTGATACCTTGACGATACTCGCTACGAGTTGGGTCTTGAGGAATAATTTCAAATGTGAGTTTAGCGATCGCAGCTAAACGTTTAGTAGCATTCTTCTTTTGATAATTTTGCGGATATTTCTGACGCAGGAGTTCAACTTGCGCTAAAAGCTCTTCAAATTGTTCGAGAAACAGAGAATGTGCAAAAATACTCCATCCATTAATTATTAGCGCCTCATTCTCTGACAATTTTATTCATCCTCATCAGATAATGGTGCATCAATATCAAATTCAACATCTTTCACCAAAGACTGAGTACGTTCAAGTAAATCGGAACTGATTGCTTGAATATGTTGAGGATTCTTGCTCATATCTTGAGCAAGAAAACCTAAAAACTTTCCAATTACTGGGTCTTCCTTCTGGTTATCAGCACGAGACATGACAACTTGACCGTTTGCCTCTATTTTGTAATGAATTTTGTCACGTTTATTCAGACGCAATGCTTTTCGTACACTTTCGGGAACTGTCGTCTGATATCGGTCAGTAAGAGTAGATTCTGCTTCTAAATTTGATTTTTCACTCATAGCATAAATCTTTGGCGTTGTATATTTTTACTTATACAGGATTTACAATTTACATTCTAAATAAAAGGTAATGCAAATGCATTGTCTTGTCAATAACAGGAAAATTCTGCAAGATTAACTTTAAACTTCTAACTCATCTATCGATAAGGATGATGAAAAACTTTGTGATTTAGTGCAATCATCTATGACGGATGCTACAGTGCGATCGCTAAAATTGTTACTGACTAATTAGATAAACATTTACTTTTGTCAAAAGGTAATAATTCAACTAGTAAGAATGATATTTTAGAATTTAAGATAATTTAAAATAGTATAAAATCTAATGAATAAATGAATATCCATTAGTGTTTATATTTACTCTATT
>JBCCDM010000187.1:0-11623 GCA_039030795.1 Cyanobacteria bacterium P01_A01_bin.84 | reverse complement strand
TGATATTTTTCAAAAAGTTTAAATTTCTAGTTAGAAGCGACTTCAGAAAAGGGGAGTAAAAATAAAAAATATCAAGTCCCTATCTCCCTATAAATAAAGTAAGTAAATAATTTTCCTCAGTTCCCTCTTCCCAGACTCAGGCTTGCTGTTATTTATTTTTTAATAGTTTTACTATTCTGTATTTTCTTCTGAAGTAGAAAAAAATACAGAATAAATTAGTCATAAAATGAATGAATTAATAAAGTGAAAGGTAATTTTTATACCTTCCTCCTTTCCCATCCGGTCATTACTGACTATTGACTTATTGCATTACTCAAGATAAGTAATGTAGATAAGTATAACTGATGCTACATTTTTTTATGTGACAATTGTCCAAAAATAACAGTATCGTCCAAACTTTATCTAAATTTAGGTTGAGAAAAATAATTACTATTGATGGAATACAAAGTAAACCATAGATGTAAGAAAATTAACAAAAATCAAAGTAATATATTTTTGATTTTCTCAAACTGATTTTCTCAAGCAACTGCTGTGCTGCTTTTTTCTCAGATTTTCAATCTTAATTTGTCTGTGCATTTATCTGTATTGACCCTAAAGGGTAACAAAATGTTATTTACTAAAAGCTTTCAAATTCAAAGAGTTGAAAAAATCTGACTTACTTAGTTGCGACGGATAAATTGATTTTTCAGGATAAATTATCTAGAGAGTGACTATGAGACGGATTAAATTACTTAACGTTGGTATCCATAATATAAAAATGGTGGAATTACTAGAAAACCTCCGAAAAGGTGGAGTAGTATTTACACCAAATGTGGATCACATGATGAAATTGCAAAGAGATAAGCAATTTTATTCTGTTTATCAAAAAGCTGATTATCGGGTTTGTGACAGTAAGATATTAATGTATGCATCTAATTTTTTGGGTACACCTGTAACAGAAAAAATATCTGGTTCTGATTTATTTCCTGCTTTTTATAAATATTATCAACATGACGAAAATATCAAAATATTTCTACTAGGTGCAGTTGATGAAGTGGTAAAAACTGCCCAGCAAAAAATTAATGCCAAAGTCGGAAGAGATATAGTATCTGCTGTTCATTCACCTTCGTTTGGGTTCGAGAAAAATGATGTTGAGTGTCAGCAAATTATAGAAATGATTAATGACACAGATGCAACGGTACTTGCTATTGGAGTCGGTGCCCCAAAGCAAGAATTATGGATTGCGAAGCATAAAAAGGAACTAAAAAATATTAAAATATTCTTAGCAATTGGCGCTACTATCAACTTTGAGGCTGAAAAAGTTAAGCGATCGCCAAAATGGATCAGTGAAATAGGTTTTGAGTGGCTTTACAGGCTGCTGAGCGAACCTAGAAGACTTTGGAAAAGATATCTTTTAGATGCTTTGCCTTTTTTTTCCTTGATTATTAAACAAAAATTACAAATTTACAAAGATCCCTGGTTGGAAAGTGAGGAAAATACTTCTAATAATTTACCTCTAAGAGAGAGCTTGAGGAGAATGTAGGAGATAACTTCTGGAATAATCTCTAGAGTAATCTCTGGAATAGTTGATTGGGTAGAGTTGATTTTAGAGTGCTGAAAATATTAGTTGATGATATAAAGATTAGTTGATGATATATTGAACTATATTTTTGGTCACTATATTATTCATTCCAATCAACTAAACATAGAAATAAATAACTTTCTTTTTTTAGCGATAAGTGAATTATATGGAAAATAAAGGCTATCCGGAAGAGATAGACATTCAAAAATATTTATTAGTTATAAAACGCCGTTGGCTAATTATTTGCGGTGTTTTTGGTCTTTGTACAGGTTTAGCTATGTTGGCTTTACTTATGGAAACACCGAGTTATGAAGCGATTGGTAAATTACTGTTTCAATCTAATAAAACCTCATCTTTAACTGGTGTAGGTAAAGAAATAGGGCATTTAGAATCAATTAAACGCGAATCTAATCCCTTAGACACTCAAGCTTTAATAATCAAGTCTGAAGAAACTTTACAAGAAGTAATTGATAAACTGAAGTTACAAGATGAAAGCGGTAATGCCTTAACAACTAAAAATATTGGTATTGATGCAGAACCAGTTAGGGGTACAGATGTTCTGAAAGTTTCTTTTACATCTAACGATCCTGTATTAGCCAAAGCTATAGTTAATCAGGTGATGAAATCTTACATCTCAAAAAATATTGAATCTAACCAGTCTGAAGCTGTAGCAGCAGGTGCATTTATTCAAAGGCAATTACCTAGAACAAAATTAGAATTAGATAGAATAACAGAATCATTACGGAAATTTCAAACCAGCAATCAAATAATTAACCTTGAAGAAGAGACTACCGGCACAGTCAAGAACTTAACGACTCTCGATGAAGATTTAAATAATGCTCGCTCGAATTATGCAGAATTGCTAGCTAAAGAAGCAGAAATTAAAAGCCAAATCAATCTTCCTCCGGGTAAAACAGTAGATATTGCTTCTCTGAGTCAACAAACTGGGGTACAAGAAGCAATAAAAGAATTACAAAGAGTACAAACAGAATTAGCAAACCAACGTTCTCGCTATCTGGAGAATCATCCCACAATTATTGACCTCAAAACTAAAGAAGTCTCTTTAAGAAATCTTCTCAGACAGAGAACTAATCAATCATTAGGATATCAGACGCGAATTTCTCCAGCAAACTTGCAAATGGGAGAACTCAAGCAAGAGTTAGTAGAACAGCTAGTAAACATACAAGCACAACGTTCTGGTTTAGAGAAAAAAATTATATCTTTATCCCAGTTAAAAGAATCTTATAGGCAAAGAGCTAATATTTTACCAAGTTTAAAGAAACAGCAAGGAGAACTACAAAGAAGGTTGTCTATAGCACAGCAAAGTTACGAAAATTTACTCACCAAGCTCCAAGAGATAAAAGTTGCAGAGAATCAAACTGTTGGTAATGCGAAAATATTGGAGTATGCGAAACTGGCAAGTAGCCCTAAAGCCTTTAAGAAAAAGGTACTGATTGCTGGAGGTGGTGTATTTATTGGTTTGTTACTGGGTCTTGCTGTGGGCTACTTTATAGACTTAATTGACAGAAGATTGAAGACACCCCAAGAGGCAGAAAAACTTTTTGGGTATACATTGCTTGGACTTATTCCCAAGTATGAGACTAATAATACTTTATTCGGGAATAAAGAAACAGAAGCAATATCTCCACGGGTGGTGGTGGTAACTTCTCCTCGTTCTGTAATTCATGAAGCATATCAAATGCTGCAAGCGAACCTAAAGTTTGTCAGTTTAGATAAAAAAGTACGTAAAGTTGTGATTACAAGTTCTGTAAGTGGAGAAGGAAAAACTGAAGTTGCTGCAAATTTAGCAGCCACAATTGCACAAACTGGAAAAAGGGTTTTACTAGTAGATGCAGATATGCGTCAGCCTTCACAGCATCACATTTGGGGCTTAATTAATTCTACTGGTTTAAGTAATGTCATGGTAGGTCAACAGAGACTGTCTCAAGCCGTACAACTAATCGCAGATAATTTATCAGTGCTACCATCAGGTGTCATACTTCCTAATCCTTTAGCTTTAATAGACTCAGAATGCATGACATCCTTAATTGATATGCTTTCCCAGAATTACGATTACGTGATTTTTGACACTCCTCCTTTAGCTGGAACTGCTGATGCGGCAGTTTTAGGAAAAATGGCAGACGGAGTTTTAGTTGTAGCTCGTCCTGGAGTTGTAGATTCCAAAAGCGCGATCGCAGCAAAATCTTTGCTCGCACGTTCTGAAGCTCAAGTATTAGGATTGGTTGCAAATGCTGTCGATATAAATTATCAAAAGGATAATTATTTTTACTCCAGCAATAAAAATTCTCGTTCAGAAATATCTACTAACATAAAATCTGAAACAAAATCTGACAGAATTTTGGAAGTACAAAAAGCTGAGATTATAAATACTAATACCAATGCTAATAAGTAGGAAAGGACGAAGCCGATAGGTAGAACCATGCAACTTCCCCCTAAAATCCTATAAGTCTTTGTCTTAAAAAATATATTGAGAAAAGACACTCAGAAAACCCATAATTCAATTTACTCGGGGAATAAAAAGTTAAAATTTTCATACCCTGACTGTGTAATTATCTTTAGACAAAAGATATTTCTACTTTCTCTACTTTCTCTTCAATTCTCCATTCACAAATAATTATTGCAGTATACAAATAATGACAAAACAAGTAGAGCTCACAGCACAAGATAATCAGGTGACAAGTTCTACTTTCAGTCTTTGGGAGCAAATACGAGAAGATTGGATTGCTCACGGACGAGATTGGACAAAGCCTGGATTTCGTGCTGTGGCTGTAGCGCGTTTTGGAGTTTGGCGAATGAAGGTTCAGCCAAAGCTTTTACGAGCTCCTTTAAGCATTTTGTATCGGATGTTATTTCGCAAAATCCGTAACGGCTATGGTATTGAATTACCATATTCAGTGACATTGGGACGACGGGTAATAGTCGAGCATCAAAGTGCAATCGTCATTCATGGGGATTGCGTAATTGGTGATGATTGTATTATTCGTCAGGGAGTGACATTGGGAAATCGTTATTTGGAGCGCCCCTTAGATGCACCAAAGTTAGGAAAAGGTGTGAATATTGGTGCTGGTGCCAAAATTTTTGGTAACGTCACAATTGGTGATGGAGCAAATATTGGTGCAAATGCCGTTGTTCTTAATAATGTACCATCAGGAGCCACTGCGGTGGGAATTCCAGCCCGTATTATTCACCGTTGTGATTCTCCAAAACTGGAATAACACCTTTGAATTTGTCTAATAAAAGTTATTGCTCAAAATAATATGAAAGTTTGAGCAGTAAAAAGAACACCAGGAGCGGTTAATGTTTTTAAGTCATGTAATCATATTTGGTACCAATATATTATTGGTTTTCGGCGCATCTATTACCTTTGTCCTATGTTCATTACTACTTTTAGAATGCATTGCAGCATTACTTCCATTTGATATCAAAATAGGCAGACAATCTAGAACAGATATCAAAGTTACGGTTTTAGTACCTGCACACAACGAAGAATTGGTAATCGAAAAAACCTTAAAATCAATTACTGAAGGATTACAACCACAAGATGATATCGTTGTTATTGCCGATAATTGTGATGACAATACAGCTCGTATCGCCCAAATTCCAGGGGTGACGGTAATTGAACGCTATGATTATCAACATAAAGGGAAAGGATACGCTCTAGACTACGGTTTACAATATTTGGATAAAAATCCACCAGATGTAGTCATCTTTATTGATGCCGATACTAAAGTAGAAGAAGATGCCATAGAACAGATAACTCAACTTGCGATCGCTACAGGAAGACCCGTACAAGCTAATTATCTGATGGCACAACCTAAAACTAGCAGTCCTAAAGACTTAATTTCAGCCTTTGCTTTCAAAGTTAAGAATTTAGTTCGTTCCAAAGGACTTAATTACCTAGGAGTACCTTGCATATTAGCTGGAAGCGGTATGGCTTTTCCTTGGGAAGTAATCAAGAAGGTTGATTTAGCTAGTGGTAATATCGTCGAAGATATGAAGCTTGGTATGGATTTAGTTTTAGCCGGACACGAGGCTATAATCTGTCCTACAGCTAGAGTATTAGGATGTTTACCTTCACACCAGGAAACTGCTAAGAGTCAAAGAACCCGTTGGGAACACGGACATTTACAAACTTTAATTACTTATACACCCCAACTGCTTATAGCATCTTGGCAACAAAAACGTCCTAAACTAATAATTGGCGCTATAGACCTGAGTATACCCCCATTATCTTTATTAGTCATAATTTGGTTAGCTCTAACATCAGCTGCATTTCTGTGGGGAATTTTGGGTATATCTTGGTTGAGTCTCACCATACTATCAGCCGCAGGATTATCATTATTAACAGCTATTGGGACTGCATGGGCTGGTTTTGCACGTAAAGACATCCCACTTCTGGAACTCTTAGCCATTCCTATCTACATTTTATGGAAAATACCAGTCTATTTTAAGTTTTTGCTCAAACCTCAAAAAAATTGGGAACGCACCCGCAGATAGTTAAAGAACCATAAGAAATAACTTAAGAAATAAACTATCCCCATTTGAAATCTGACTTTTTCTTCTTTCCCATTGCTCCCTGCACAAGAGCATTTATTGACTATCGACTGTGGTATCGGCTGGGGATAATACAAATCCTGATTAGAAATTAAATAAATTAAAGAGAGACATGAAATATGCCAAAACAGCTTCGGATTTTATACGCAATTGGTCCTGAAAATATCGTCGAAGCTTATAAATACTGGAAGCAAAATAAAGATGCACCTTCTCAAGTATCATTACCTTATTCCAGTCAATTTTATGAAGTTTGCCGTTCTTTAAATGCTAAAGGCTATGCGATCGCTCAATCAGAAGAGAAGCAGATTATAAAAGACCCGCAGTTTATCATTGAGCGCCGTACAGTACCTTTAAAAAATGTATCTGGAATCCTGTATCATCTCAGAGAAGTTTGGTGTGGATTAATACTACTGCTTGATGCAATTCGCTTTAATGCAAATGTGGCGATTATATCCAGTGGTACAACCCACTGGTTTATGTTGTGGCTATTTTCCCGGTTTGGTATAGATGTTATTCCTTCTCTACACTGCGTTTTGTGGCATAAGTACCTTCCTACCAGTTTGGCGAATAAAATGCAGTTGGCTTTAAGCCGTAACGTATTTGCATTTGAGTCTAAAGGGATACTTGCAGTCTCTCATGATATTGCTCAACAAGTTACCCAATTAACTGATGGGAAACACCCAAAAATTTTACAGTTTTTTCCCACATTTCGTCCATCCTACTTTGCTGATATTGCACTACCATCGACGCGATCGCCTTTTAAGATATTATTTGCAGGACGTATTGAAGAAAATAAAGGAGTATTTGATTTATTAGAAATAGCTAAATGTTTGAAGAGTGAAGGCAAAAAAGATATTATTTTTGATATTTGTGGTGAAGGTTCGGTATTAGAAGCCTTAAAAGAAGAGATAACCCAAGCTGAATTAGAAAATAGCTTTATTTGTCATGGTTACTGTACCAAGGCAAAAATGCGAGAAATGTTCTCTAATGCTCATGTCGTCATAGTTCCGACACGAAAGGACTTTGTCGAAGGTTTTAATCGAGTTGTAGGTGAAAGTATTCTTTGTGGTCGTCCAGTGATTACATCCGCAGTTTGTCCAGCATTATCCTATGTAAAACAAGCGGTTATGGAAGTACCTCCTAATGATGTCCAAGCCTATAAAGATGCTCTGTTAGCGCTTTATAACGACTCTCAACTTTACGAAGAAAAACGGCTTGCCTGTTTACAATTGCAGCAACAGTTTTATGACCAGAGTAAGAGTTGGGGAAGTAATCTTAAATCTATTTTGATTGCAATTGATAAGCAAAAATAATTAAAATTATTATCTATGTTTACCAAAAATACTTGATTGAATAGCTTGAGTGTTTAAAAGGTAATCTTGTATTTATAGTCACCAATACTAAGACATTGCATCATACAATACTTAGTAATAACTATTACTTTCCAACCCCATATTCGAGCAACATAAAACTGAACTGATTAACTTCCAAACTCAGATTTTCAGTAATTCAGGCAAAAAATATGCAATTTAGAACAAGAGGACAAGAATTTAGCAACTATACAAGTCCTTATCAACAGCAAGACAGTTTCAAAATTTCCCTAGAATTACCCGAGAAAATTCTTGCTGTTTTAGGACTGCTATTTTTCTCTGGTGTTTTTCACAAACTCGCTCCTAATGCACTTCAGACTCTGATCAGATATATTGTTTGGCTAATTCCTACTGCTTTGCTGTGCTTGCGTTGGAAAAACACCCTCTTAACTATGGCTAAAGATAAATTTCTTTGGTTGCTTGTGGGTTTGCTCTTTATATCTTTTCTTTGGTCTGATTTTTACCAATATACTCTGGCAGATAACCGCGAAGTTCTGCAAATGACGACTTTCGGATTATATTTAGCAACAAGATTTACCCTCAAACAACAGGTAAGATTTGTTGCTTTAGCATTGGGAATTGGTGCAATTTTAAGTATATTAGTTGCTTTTGTAATACCTGAAATTGGCATTCACGGCGCAGATCATCCAGGAGCTTGGAAAGGAGTATACGGTTATAAAAATAACCTAGGTAGCATGATGGTGCTGAATGCAGTTACATTTTTTTTGCTACCAGTTAAGCAGCAATTTTATAGATATGCTGGGCTAGGTTTAGCGATCGCACTAATTTTCCTTTCCACCTCTAAGACCTCTCTGACTATTACATTCATACTATTTTTCACTTTATTTCTCTATCGTAAATTTAGATGGAAAGGGAAAGTCACTGTTTTACTATTAGACTTAGGAATACTCTTAGGGGGATGTATTAGTACAATTATATTCAGCTATTGGGTAGAAATCTTAGCAGGGCTGGGGAGAGACCCAACCTTAACTGGACGTACACCCATGTGGGGAGTTGCCTTAGTAAGATTAATGGATAGACCATTATTTGGCTATGGAAGAACTGCATTTTGGGCACCAGGTAGCGAATATGCGCAAGAAGCAGGACAAGCTGTTGCGACAGGATTTGTTCCTCCCCATGCTCATAATGGCTTAATTGACTTAGCTCTTGATGTTGGTTTAGTGGGTTTAGCGTTATTTCTGATTACATTTATTAGAACTTATATTCGCAGTTTGAAAATAGCTTATGCAACTACAAATATAGAAAATCTGTGGCCCCTAGTATTTTTAATGTTTTTATTTTTGAATAACATTACAGAAAGTTATTTACTTTATAAAAGCAATATGTATTGGGTTCTATTCGTTTCCACAGTTTTAACTATTTAGTCCCCTGAGGGGAAAGCCTCTCATTTAACCACACAGAGGGGATGAGAAGCCTAAGCCCGGATTTCTCAAATTAGTTTTTAATCGTCTTAGCTACAGAGGAGCGATCGCTGAGTGTGGAGTTTAACGACTTCTTACAATTAAAGATGATATCATCCCACAAACCATAGCGTTGCTGCTCCTCAACCGTTAAATCACAAAAAAAGTACTCTTCACGAACCTCAAAACCAACACTTTCTAGCCTTTGTTTCAAATCTGTTCCATAAACACGCACATGGTCAAATTGACCAAATCTTCTTTGACGTTCCATAGGGTCTGTAATGCTGATATCCTCATCAGTCTCCTGAAATTTCCTGTAAGGAACTTGAATGTAAGCTGTTCCATTAGGAACCAAAATCCGAAAAAGCTCTTTCATAGCGACAATATCAGCAGGAATATGCTCCAGTACATGAGAGCAAATAATTGCATCGAAAGAGTTGTCATCAAATATCAAATTTGTAATATCCGTATGTACATCTACCTTTGGTGCAGAAATATCAGCAGTTGTATATTCCAAATTAGGTAGCTCTCGAAATTTATTTATCAAGCATTCTTCAGGTGCAAAATGCAATAGCTTATAAGGTTTGTGAAAAATTTCACTATGCTTTTGTAAAAATAGCCATAACAATCGATGACGAGTCTCGCTACCGCAAATAGGGCAAGAACCAATTTCATGATTAAAAAGCCAGGAGCTAAAATTATTGCCACACACAGAACAAGTAACTGCTTCACCTGCATATTTAAATCTTCTAAATGCTTTACGAAGAGAACGATATATAGGAGAAATAACTGGAGCGTATTTATAAGGTGTTTTCATCTATCTTCTCTCCTGGAAACTCCTACTACATCAGTACTCCGATTTGCGCTGAGACTTGCCGTATAAACACCCGGGGTTTCCCCAGGTGACAGGCACTCAGGAAAAGAGGATCTGGGTTTATGCCACAACATACGAATAACCATCTTTCTTTGTGAATATGTTTGCAATATTTATGGTTGATGCCTTGGACTAAAATAGACTATTTCTATTTTCCTTTATTCCTTAGCCTTTCCCCTTTCTCCTTTTATTGAAAAATTACCTAACTTATATGCAGTTTTTTTCTATAACAGCCTGCACTAGCTAAAGGGATACAGAAATCATATAAGCTAAGCACGACAAGGAAAATAATGGTGCATCAATAACAATAAAAAGCCTTAAATCAGAAGCAACGAAGTAACTTCTCTCGACACCTACCTTGTGGTTAAGTGCGATCCTCATTACTGGAATAGGTGAAAAGGATTTATCCTTTTTTTAGTAAACAAATATTTGCCGGAAGCGGGTTAATTCATCAAACAACTAAGAAGTGGTTGAAGCTTGAGAAACTAATTCCACATCTACTAATTCCACATCTAAGTTTATAAAAGACGTACTTAATACCACGCTGTTGCGTGCTATTTTATAGCTTACAACAATAACTTGTCAAAAAAAATATTTTTGCTTATCTAAGAATATTAGGGGGAATTCGATGTCAAAAGTTGGAGTAGTTGTCATCGGTAGAAATGAAGGTAATAGACTCAAGTCTTGCCTTCTTTCTGTACTGGGTGAAAATAGAGTAATTGTCTATGTAGACTCTGGTTCTACAGATAAAAGTGTGGAGTTAGCAAACTCTTTGGGTGTCAATGTAGTGGAACTTAATTTATCAGTTCCATTTACCGCAGCTCGTGCCCGTAATCAAGGCTTTGAATATTTACTGAAAATAGAGCCAGATATTGAATTCGTACAATTTGTAGATGGGGACTGTCGTATTCTCCAAGAATGGTGGTCTCCTGCTACCCAGGAACTACAAATACAACCCAATGTTGTTGTTGTATGCGGTAGAAGACAAGAACAATTCCCAGAAAAATCTATATACAATCGTCTTTGCGATATCGAATGGGATACTCCGATAGGGGAAGCAAAAGCCTGCGGTGGTGATGCTATGATGCGCGTAGCTGCACTACAACAAGTGGGAGGTTTTAATCCCAAATTAATTGCTGGGGAAGAACCAGAACTTTGCTTACGTCTAAGACAAGCAGGGGGGAAAATTATGCGGATAGATGCTCCAATGACAATACATGATGCTCAAATGACTAATTTCCCTCAATGGTGGAAGCGATCGCTACGTGCTGGTCATGCTTATGCTGAAGGATCGTGGCTGCATGGAAAGACCCCAGAAAAGTATTGGGTCAAAGAAAGTCATAGTATCTGGATTTATGGTTTCATATTACCAACATTAGCAGTAGTCTTGATGCTACCTAGTTATGGGTTAAGTATAGTCTTTTTAGTTGCAGTTTATGCTTACCTAGGATATCGAGTATACAGCTTTGCAAAGAGCCAAGAACTTTCATCATCTGATGCAATTTTATATTCTTTATTTTGCATAATAGGTAAATTTCCACAGGCACAAGGTCAAATTCAGTTTCATTTAGGAAAACTACTTCAGAGACAAAGCAAATTAGTCGAGTATAAAAAAGTAGTTTCTTAAACAGAGAAATATGGAAATACAAGTAAATATTTTGTCACTAAAAAATCAATTTATTACTTTTAAATGTCTCTTTAAACACATTTAAACAAGTATATATGCGAATAAGTTCAAATATTCTTTATATTTTCTTTATGAATTTATCATAATTTTATAAATGAACTTCATATAAATAAATTGATTTTGCGGAAAAAAAAT
>JBCCDM010000186.1:0-11643 GCA_039030795.1 Cyanobacteria bacterium P01_A01_bin.84 | reverse complement strand
TTAAAATATAGGATAAAAAATATTACCCTGATATTTTATTTAAGTCTTAGGATTTTAGACAACAATTATTAAAATTGTTAGATCAAGGTAATAGGATTAATTTATACATAAAATGCTTAACTTGCAGGGGGAATCAGGGAATGTTCCATCTTAAGGAACGTCTACGTCAGGAGGTAGATAGGCATTTATGCACACAGTTTTAATCGTAGAAGACAGTATCGCCCAACGGGAGATGATTACCGACCTCCTAAAGGCAAGTGGCTTAAGTGTTACTCATGCTAGTGACGGAATGGAAGCACTTGAGACAGTTCACAGTACTTGTCCAGACTTAGTCGTTTTAGATATAGTGATGCCCCGAATGAATGGGTATGAAGTTTGCCGTCGCTTAAAATCTGACCCAAAAACCCAGAATGTCCCGGTGGTAATGTGTTCTTCCAAAGGTGAAGAGTTTGATCGCTACTGGGGGATGAAACAAGGTGCGGATGCTTATATTGCCAAACCTTTCCAACCGACTGAGTTAGTGGGAACAGTCAAACAACTGCTGCGAGGATAAGGATGTAAGTAATTATGGTTAGCAAACCAGACTTTTTGGGAGGTGACGGACAAGACGACTTCCGTCCTGAATTAAAGGTAGAAAGTCCTGAAGGTGAATTGCATCTAAGATTTTACATTCCCTCGCATCAGGAGTTTGCCTTACTCGCTACTGGTATTAAAGAAGTTATTGAACTAAGCCCTGATAGAATTACACCTATTCCTAATGCTTCTCCCCTACTTTTGGGTACTCTAAATTTACGAGGTCGAGTTATTTGGGTCGCTGATTTGGGTCAATTTTTAGGGGAAACAGTCTCTTTAAATACAGATAGAGCAGAAATTTCGGTAATAGCTATTGAGGAGCAAGATACGATAGTCGGTTTAGCTGTCGATAAAATTGGCGGTATGGATTGGTTGGATATTCAAAATCTTACGGCACCCTCTAGTGTGCCTGATACAATGGCTCCTTTTCTCAGAGGAGAGTGGATGTTAGATGCAACAATTGGTAAATCTCTGCGACTACTAGATCAAACAGCTGTTTTGCGAAGTGCTAGATGGGCAGGTTGAACAACAGAGGTAGAAAGGAAATGGCAGCAGATATAGAAAATTATTTAGATAAATATCAACAAGCACGTATTGCTTATGTTAATCAAAAGTATGAAGTTGCTGCTTCTCTTATTGATGAGGTGGTAGAGAACTTAACAGATGATGAAAATGCTCATTTATTAAGGGGTCATATTTACTATGTTTTACAAAAGTTTGATATAGCGAAAGAGGAATATAAAGCTGTTCTCGATCTGTCTGAAGACCCAGATATTATTGGCTTCGCAAAAGATGGAATTGATAATATTCATCAATATCAAGAATACTCAAGTATTCAGAAAGATGTAGATATCAATCAAGAACAGGAACAAGAATTAGTAAATATAGCAGACAAAGATAAGACAGATCGAGAAGAGCTAAGTCTTTCTGATGAATCTGAACCACTATTTAGGGACGATCCAGAGTCGGAAGATTTACCTTCTTTGGGAGAATTAAGCGGGATTGATTTTGAGTTTGGAACTGGTAAGACATCCTCATCTGAGCCTAAGTCAGAAGTAGAGGATTTATCTATAGATAATCCATTTAACACTCCTGTAGATGAATCTGTATCGGCTTTTTCCTCAGAAACCACCGAAGATTTTATAGACCCATTTGCTGCAATTTCCGATCGGGAGCAAAACAATGATGGCTCTGGTTATGAGGATGATTCATTCTTAGAATTACCAGCTTTTTGGCAAGAAGAGGTGTCAACTCAAAGTAATCTTAACTCTGATGCTAGTGAGACGAAAGATGATTTAAATAACTTAAATGATATAGGGGGGGTATTTAGTACACAAGAAACTGAAGAAAATAAACAAGATAAACAAGAACAACAAGATAACGATTCGCCCTTTGCTAATATAGATTTTACAACAGATACAGATAGCGATCGCGAAAATCAGTCTAATTTATCTAATTCAAGGGATGGGACAAAAGAGAGCGGGTTAGGGGAAAATAATCCTATTAAAGAAGAGGAGATTGGGGTTAGAGATGATACTGCTGCATTCAGCACCAATAATGACAACTCAGGTAATGGCAAATCAGATGTACCTGTGGGTCAAAACTTTGACTTTCGCAATCGAGATTTAGAAGACGATACTCTACTCATGACCCAGGGAGAGGGAATAACTCATACAGAATCTTCCCTGGGGGATAATCTCGATGAGAGTAGTCCCCAAGATTTTTCCCAAGCTTCTTCTGAGAACTGGCTGCGAGGAGATATGGCTACTTTAGAAGAAATGCCCCCAGGGGTATATGAAGATAGTTTGCCAAGCTCAGATTTAGGAGAGGAATCCAAAACCTTTGAGAATGAGGGCAACTTCAATCTCGGAGAGCAAAAACCCCTAACCCCTTCCGAATCACATGATATCAGTTTGGATGAAGATAGCAATTTTGATTTGGAGGCGTTTGAGTCAGCTTTTGGTTCCGAGGATTTAGAAGCTAGCGAAGATACTAATACTATTTTGGGAGGAAATGTTTCTCAGAAAAATAATATTGAGTTTCTAGATGACTTTGATGAATTTGATGATTTAGGAAAAATTCCTGGTTTCGATAATACTAATGGTGATTACGGTGATTCTAGTTTTTTAAGTTCTCAATTTAACTCAGAAGCTATCAAAATAAATGGTAGAGGAAGTACTACTCAAACTTTAGATACGCCATCAGCTAATCAAAATGAAAATATTGAGGATTCCGATTCAGAGTTATTTAGTATTAATTCTTCTCAGGAATCAGTACCGGTATTTACTCAAACCGATAGCGATCGCGCAAATCCACAGGTCAGTGTTGAACAGGGTTCTTTAGGATTTATTGAAAATGCGTCCCTGAAAAAGAAACAGTGGTATGTTGCTGGAACTGTAGGTGCAGTATCTATGGTAGTAGTGGCTGCCGTAACTTTTGCTAGTGCAAACTTTTTTGCACCGAAGCAGCACCGTGCATCTGTACAAAATACAGGACTGCTAATGGCGTTAGCTGCTGGTGTATCCGGAGTTGCAACTAGTAGTGTGATGAGTCGAATCACAATGGCGCAAATTCGACGAACTACAGAAAATTTACAAAGTCAATTTGACGAAGTTCGCCAGGGTAATCTTAACGTCCAAGCGACGGTTTATTCAGAAGATGAAATGGGTAAATTAGCTTCTGGTTTCAATGAAATGGCACGAGTTATTTTCACTACCACCAATGAAGCTACCCGTAAGGCTCACGAGCAAGAGGAGGCAAAGGAGAACCTACAGAGGCAAGTAATACGCTTACTAGATGATGTAGAAGGCGCTGCTAGGGGAGATTTAACCGTCCAAGCAGAGGTGACAGCAGACGTTTTAGGAGCAGTCGCTGATGCCTTTAATCTGACGATTCAAAACTTAAGAGATATTGTCGGACAGGTAAAGGTTGCAGCACGGGAAGTAACCAAAGGAGCAACAAACTCTGAAACCTTTGCACGGGCACTATCTAGCGATGCTTTGCGACAAGCCGAAGAGTTGGCTGTTACCCTGAATTCAGTTCAGGTGATGACCGATTCAATTCAACGTGTGGCAGAAGCTGCTAGAGAAGCCGAAGCAGTAGCTAGAGATGCTAGCGATATTGCTCTTAAAGGTGGAGAAGCTGTAGAAAATACAGTAGCAGGTATTCTTGAAATTCGAGAAACAGTTGCTGAGACTACCCGAAAAGTAAAACGTTTGGCGGAATCTTCTCAGGAAATTTCTAAAATTGTGGCATTGATTTCTCAGATTGCTTCGAGAACTAATTTGCTAGCACTGAATGCGAGTATTGAGGCTGCAAGAGCTGGGGAAGCAGGCAGGGGGTTTGCAATTGTTGCTGATGAGGTAAGACAGTTAGCAGATAAATCAGCCAAATCTTTGAAAGAAATTGAACAAATTGTCCTTCAAATTCAAAGTGAAACTGGTTCTGTAATGACAGCAATGGAAGAAGGAACTCAGCAAGTAATTAAGGGGACAAAATTGGCAGAAGAAGCCAAGCATTCCCTGGAAAATATCATTCAAACAGCCAAGCGAATTGATACATTAGTACGCTCAATTACTGCTGATACCGTCGATCAGACTGATACATCGCGAGCAGTGGCTCATGTTATGCAATCAGTAGAATTGACAGCCCAGGAAACTTCTCAAGAAGCTCAAAGAGTTTCAGGTGCTTTACAACACTTGGTAGGTGTATCTCGCGATTTGATTGCTTCTGTAGAACGTTTCCGAGTCGAGACTGGGGAGTCAAAGTAAAACGTTACATCAAGGTTAGGAAAGTAGAGGCACGATTAGATATGATTTGCGTCTCTACAAAGTAGACAGTGAGTGATTATTTAAATAGCGATCGCCGCTTTCTGATTGATAACTTATGTCTAATGTGAATTGTGGTGAAGTAGATTGATTTTTGAAGCTATTAGCTGTTAGGTAAAAACCAAAAAACCAATCCACATTAGGCATCACTTATAATTGATACCTCATAACTTATAAAACATACTTATTAAAATTGCGAGTCCCTTAATTATGCTGCCAGAACAACAACAGCGCATTTTAGGTTACTTTATTGAAGAAGCCAGAGACCATCTCAATACAATTGAACAAGGTCTTTTAAATCTCCAGGGTACCCTTGATGACTCGGAAATGATTAACGAAGTTTTTCGAGCTGCTCATTCTGTGAAAGGGGGAGCAGCAATGCTTGGTCTGAGCAGCATTCAAAAGGTATCTCACCGTCTGGAAGACTGTTTTAAACTACTTAAAGAAAATTCTGATGTAGGGATAGATCAAAAATTAGAATCTTTATTTTTATCTGCTTCTGATACTCTCAAAGCTTTATTAGAGCATTTACAAGGACCATTCGGGCTATCGGAAGAAAAAGCTGCGGAGTTAATTTCAGACTCAGAACCAACTTTTAAATCTTTACAAGAACATTTAGATTCACTGATTGCGAAAGGAAAAGGAAATACCTCATCAGCTGGTGTAGAAACTCAAGGTGTTGATAAGCAAAATAATTCTGTTATTACAAATGCTGAGAATACGTCTCCAGGCTCGAATCTGAAGCACATACAGAACCAAGTGCTGCAAACACTTCGAGAAATGCTGCAACTATTTAAGCAGCAAACTACACCAGAAAATCGGGAACAACTGGAAAAATGTACTCAAGGATTAGTAGAAATTGGTGAAGCAGAAAATTTAACGAACTGGTCTAGTTTATGTAGAGCAGCTAAAAGCGCGATCGCAAATCCAGATAATACTTATTTAGTTTTAGCAAAAGTTGTTATTACAGAAATTAAGGGTGGGTTAGAATTAGTTTTGGCTAATCGGGATGAAGAAATAACGATTTCTCAACACTTAAATGCTCTAATTCCGGAAATTGAATTGCTTGACATTTCTTCACCAATAGATATTGTTGATACCTTGGATTCTAGTAATGAAAATAACCAATCATCACAAACTTCAGATGGTGCTGTAGAAAGTGTAGAAGAACTGATTTTTAGTGAAGAGGATGAGGACGATCGGGTTTCCCAACCTACAGCATCAGAAAATATCAACAGCTTATTAGATTTAGATATTTTTGGACAATTTGATGCCGACCAGTTCTATGATGATGAAGATGATTTAGACCTTACAGATATCGATACTGGGGGTCCTGAGGTGGGAATCTTCGAGTTAAATACTCTCGCAGATTTATTTGATGGTGAAACTCCAGATTTAGATAGAAGTTGGAAAGAAGAAAAAGTTAGTCAGAATTCTATACCTGATGAACAACAAGTTCAATCGGTTGAAAATATTGATGATGATAATGATAATGAGTTTATCAAGGACTTTTTATGTGTAGAAGATAACAAACACAAACAGGAAGAAGGAAGTGAAGCTGCTAAAGATGAACTAACACTAGTACAGTTGTTTGGCAACTTTTTAGATGAAGAAGATTTTGCTTCAGATACTCCAGTGGATGCTGAACCTAACTCGAAAGATGATTCTGATACGGATTTATTTACCGATTCTAGAGTTCCAGAAAAGGGAGAATTAGAACTGGATATAGATAGTTTTCTATCTGAAGGATTGGATGATGATAATGAACTAGATACAAATTCAACTATAAATTTAACTACAAATCCAGATTCTCTGGCAAATCAAGATTCTCTGGAATTAGATAATGAATTACCTTGGTCTGAAATAGACGATATTGAAGAATTACAGCCAGTGAATATTGGTGAAATTCCTTTAGATAAATTTATTGGTGGGAATGAAACTAATTCTTTAAATAACTTCCAGCCCGATTTATTAGAGGATCCTTCATCTTTCGATGGGTTATTATCATCAACAGAGCTAACAAACGAAGATTCCAATAATATATTGGATTTTACAGAAGAAAATCAAGATATATTTAACGAGCGATCGCCATCAATTTTAGACTCGGAAATATTAGATTCCGAAATACAGAAAAATAAAGTTCCTAAAGCAGTTGAAGAAGATGTTGCGAAAGAGTTAGAAGCAAGCTTATCTAATTCAGATAATAATATTTTTATTGATATATCTGACGATGGAGTGAATAATGGTGATGGTGATTTTGATTTAGCAGATATTGATTTTGATATTGATTTTGATTCAGAAGGGCAAGTTGATTTAGATTTGGGATTTTCTCAGGATAATACAGATGATTTGTTTGGGGTGTTACCGTCAATCCCATCTGAAAATTTATCTTCTAATCAGAATAAAGATAAGGTTTCTCCTCAAGAGATGCGCGGTTTGTCCGGAAGCCCGGAAGCATTGGAATCAGTCCCAGAATTTACCAATTTGTCTCCAGAAAAACCGACGAAAGAATCTCTAATTTTACCTGAAAAAGACATAGAAAAAATATCATCTGATAGTAATATAAATAATTATAATCAATTAGATAAAGATGAAAATTTACAAGATTTATTCGCAGACTTACCAACTGTTGCTTCTAATCGTAACAACAATGATACTGACAGCGATTTAATAGAAGTAAGTACTAATATTGAGGAAGCAAGTGTTCCTGGAGAAGTATCAAATAATATTGATGATTTATTTGCTGTAGAAAATATGACAGATAATCAGGTAGATAATAATATACCTGAAATTAGTACACAAGCAAATAGTTTAGATGCTATTAATTCTGATGTTGAGGAAGTAAGTGTTCCTGGAGAAGTATCAAATAATATTGATGATTTATTTGCTGTAGAAAATCTGACAGATAATCAGGTAAATAATAATATACCTGAAATTAGTACACAGGCAGACAGTTTAGATGCTATCAATTCTGATATTGAGGAAGTAAGTGTTCCTGGGGAAGCATCAAATAATATTGATGATTTATTTGCTGTAGAAAATCTGCCAGATAATCAGGTAGATAATAATATATCTGAAATTAGTACACAGATAAATAGTTTAGATGCTATTAATTCTGATATTGAGGAAGTAAGTGTTCCTAGGGAAGCATCAAATAATATTGATGATTTATTTGCTGTAGAAAATCTGCCAGATAATCAGGTAGATACTGCCGATTTATTTGATCGTGTAGAGAATATACTTGATACTAACCTTGAAGAAATAGAACTACCTAGTTCAAAAGAAGATGATATATTTCAGGATTTAGAAGCCAGTATTGATATTTCCGAACTACAAATAGATACTCCTAATCAAAGGAAAATATTAGAAGAAAAAACAGTATTTCAGGAATTAGAAGCCGATATTAGTCTACCCAACCTAGAAATAGACGAAGATTGTTCAACGGATTTTTTAGACAATTTAGAAGGATATAACGAAAATATTCAAATTCCTGTTGATACATCAAAAGAAAATACCGATAATTCTAATAATTTAGAAGAACTCTTTTCAGATGATAGTAATAATAGTATAGAAGATGTATTTTCATCAAACACTTTTCAAGAAGACGAAAATACATCAACAAAATCTATCTCAGAAAATAAAGTGACCTCAGATAACAATGTTGTTTCTGATGAAGAATTCGATCGTCTAGAATTCCTATTAAATGAAGAACCAGTCCAAGCAGCAGAATTAGAAACTCCAGAAAATCAAGATCAAGATTTTGCTGCACTAGAAGCATTATTAGACGAAGATTCATCTTTCCCTCAACCACTAGTAGAAAGCGCGGAAGCAAATAGCCAAGAAGAGCTTTCTGTAACGAATATAGAAGATGAATTCAGCGATTTACAGAAATTGCTAGACGAAGTAGATAATACTTTACCTACCTCACCAGCAGCACAAACAAACAGACGTCCTTCTGTCCGCAGAGCTGCTAGAGAGAAAACCATGAAGGTTCCAGTCAAGCATCTTGATGATATGAGTAACTTAGTAGGAGAACTAGTTGTTAATCGTAATACTTTAGAACAAGACCAAGAACGCTTACGACAATTTCTTGATAATCTTCTACATCAGATACAACAACTATCCGATGTTGGTTCAAGAATGCAGGAACTATACGAACGTTCTCTCTTAGAAGCTTCGCTTTTAGCAAGTAACAAAAAGAGTAATAACGATAGAGGTCGCAAAGATATCGATCGGGGATTCAACGAATTAGAAATGGATATGTTTACCCCATTTCATACCCTGTCTCAAGAAATGATTGAATTAATTGTTCGGGTTAGGGAATCTTCCAGCGATATTGAATTTGTCACAGAAGAAACCGAACGAGTTGCAAGACAGTTCCGACAAGTTACTACCCAATTACAAGAAGGATTAACGCGATCGCGGATGGTTCCTTTTGCTGAAGCTACTGACCGTTTAAAGCGTGGAGTCAGGGATAATGCGATTAAATGCGGTAAACAAGTAGAGTTAGTTATTGAAGGTCAGGATACCTTGATTGACAAAATGATTCTCGAACACCTGACCAATCCTTTAACTCATATGCTCAATAACGCGATCGCTCATGGTATTGAAACTCCAGAAAAAAGAACAGCTAAAGGTAAATCACCGGGAGGAGCAATTCATGTTTGTGCTTTATATCAAGGGAACCAAACAGTAATCTCCGTAAAAGATGACGGTGCTGGTATCGACCCTAAAAAGGTAAAAGAAAAAGCTATTAACAAAGGATTATTATCCAAGTCTGAAGCCAAAAATATGTCAGACATAGATATCTACGAACTGTTATTTGAACCCGGTTTTAGTACCAAAGACCAAGCAGACGACCTCGCAGGTCGTGGGGTCGGTATGGATGTAGTGCGGACTGAAATTAGTGAAATTAGAGGTACAGTTAGTATTGATTCTACTATAGATAAAGGAACTGACTTTACTATTCGTTTACCAGTTACCCTGAGTATTTGTAAAGCCCTATCCTGTGTTTCAGAAAGGTCTAAAATTGCTTTCCCGATGGATGGTGTAGAAGATACCTTAGACGTACCAGTGAAAAATATTATCACCGACCAAGATGGCAAAAAGTTCATTTCTTGGAGAGATACAAAACTTCCCTTCAAACCCCTCAAAGACTTACTCACCTTCAATCGTTTACTCAGTCGTGGTAGCGTCTACGGTGGAACTAGAGATGATGACATGGTTTCCGTAATTGTAGTTCGTTCTGCAAACAAAATGATTGCTCTACAAGTTGACCAAGTACTTAGCGAACAAGAAATTGTAATTAAACAATTTGAAGCTCCCGCTCCCAAACCCTTCGGAGTTGCTGGTGCTACGGTTTTAGGAGATGGTCGAATTATGGCGATCGCTGATGTACTAGAAATTCTTGATATCTTTGAGGGACGTACAACTAAGCAAAATAGCGTTGGTCTTTGGGAACAAAATAATAATAATATCAATCAAGAAATTATTGAGGCAAAGGTAGATCCAACTGTTCTCATTGTCGATGACTCCATCACTGTTAGAGAGTTACTTTCTCTTACCTTTAGTAAAGCTGGGTATAGAGTAGAACAAGCCCGTGATGGACAGGAAGCTTGGGATAAACTGCGTTCTGGCTTACCTTGTGATATTATCTTCTGTGATATTGAAATGCCACGTTGCGACGGTTTAGAGCTACTATCGCGAATTCAAGATGATGAAAACCTTGATGAAATACCTATTGCAATGCTCACCTCTCGTGGTGCAGATAAACATCGACAAATGGCTGTAGAATTAGGTGCTAGTGGCTACTTTACAAAACCCTATTTAGAAGAAGCACTATTAGAAGCAGCTAGTAGAATGCTTAAAGGTGAAAAGTTAGTTGGTTAGGTTAATACACCTACATCTGTGGTGTAGGGAGACTGGAAAACCAAAACAATTCCTGGATAACAAAATTCAAAATTCCGGCATTAAAGAACAAAACTGGGGGTATAGGGAGCGAAGGAATTAATAGTGCAGCTATACCTCCATTACCCCTTTCAAAACCCTAAAAGTTATCCTTCATACCTCTTAGACGAGCAAAGGTTTGAGTCGCTTCTGTACTATTTGTTGCTGATTGTAGGGCTGGTTGTTCCCATCTTAAAAAGGGGTTTGTCAGTTTTTCGATTTCTAGTAATGAAGGAACTGTAGCTTTCCCTTCAGAGCGATCGCTTTTAACTTGCTCGAAACGTTGATGTAAATCTGCGTTATTCCGATCTACGGATATAGCGAACTTGAGATTTTTTAAGGTATATTCGTGGGCACACCAAACGCGGGTATTATTTGGGAGGGCACGTAATTTTCCTAGAGAACTTACCATTTGGGCTGGGGTTCCTTCAAATAGTCGTCCGCAACCTCCTGCAAATAGAGTATCACCACAAAATAACTCACCGGTTTCTCCAGGAACTTGTGGAGGAAAATAATAAGCGATGTGAGCGCGGGTGTGTCCGGGTACAAAGAAAACCGATGCTTCCCTATCGCCAAATTTAACGCGATCGCCTGATTTTAAAAATACTTGCTGTCCTGGAATTCTTCCTCTATCCTCATTTCCCCCATATACTTTTACATTAGGGAATATTTCCATTAGCTTTTGATTCCCACCTACATGATCGAAGTGATGGTGGGTGTTAAATATTGCGATTAAGTCGGCTCCTATATCCCTTAATTTACTTAATACTGGTTCTGGTAAAGCTGGATCGACTACAGCTGCAATCTTCCGTTCGGAATCATGTAGCAAAAAAATGTAATTGTCCGAGAGTGCCTCCAGACGAATTACTTGCATTCAAATATCCTCCCTCAAAATTAAATACTTGAAAATTTTATAACTGATAACTGTTCAACAGGTGTATCACTAAAAGGTTTAAAACCCATAATTTTAGGGTTTACTCCCAATAACTATATCAATTATTTATATTTCTCTGTCTGTAGAAAATAATTTAACAGTATTTTTTTAATTATCAACTGTGATTACACGCAACATCTACTTATAATAAGAAACATTTAAGGGATTTTTCGGTAAAAATCCTCTATAAAATAAAGTAGATTAAAAGTTAGATTTAGTTATCTTCTGAAATCATTCTTTAGGTATAGTCTGAAATCATTTTAAAGATATTGACATTAGTTAGTCAGAAAGGCGTGCGTATGACCATTTCCTCCTCCCTGAACGCGGGTGTGGCGGGGCTTAGCTCCAATGCAACCCGTTTGG
>JBCCDM010000185.1:0-11662 GCA_039030795.1 Cyanobacteria bacterium P01_A01_bin.84 | reverse complement strand
GTTTCAAAATTATTAAATTACGTACTATCTCGGTTTTAATTTTAATGAAAAATTTTATATTTTGGCATTATGCCGTTTGAAAAAACAGCATTTTAGTAATTAAAAACTATATTTATTTGCATCTTATTAATATGCAGATAAGTTTTCCAAAAGAATATTTATTGCTACAAATATAGGATTACTTCATAGATTTTTGAACAAATACTCAGGGAAAGTAAAAAGCAGTGTGGATGTTCCTCCTGCTTTATCGCCGTTATGTTATTGATAGCATTAGCATTACCTGCTGCACTATTCATAAGCTTGTAGTTGGTGCAGCCCAGCCTGAAGGGGTATGGCATATGCACATCCTAGGAATAACGAATAACTGTGTAGTGCTTCCCCCGATAATCAAATTGTGTTCCTATAGCAATCCTACTTGAAAGTTGCTCCCAGTGATGTGCGAATTAATTGTGGATATCATCCAGATTCACCCATGGCTAAGTTTATAGGTTAGATAATAACTATACTAGCTAACCTCACTAACCTATCTGGAAGAATCCGAATTTATACCTGGATTCAGCAATACCCCCTTTTTCTAATACTTCATTAATTTCACCTTGTTCAGCTTCTTGCCTGTCTCAAATGCCAGCAACAAGAAAGCGTACAAGCAATTTTTAAAATAAATTTTCAATACTCTCTTGACCAAATACATATGGTGCCATGCCTACCACAGCTACCCAAGAATTGAAGCACGAGATTTGGCAGTTATTGCGTGAATATCAGCAATCTCGTTCGGCAGATGTTCGCAACAAACTGGTACAAATTAACTTTGGACTCGTTAGAAAAGAAGCTCATTATTGGATAAATCAATGCCAAGAAAGCTATGATGATTTACTCCAGGTAGGCTGTTTGGGGTTAATTAGGGCAATTGAAAAATTCCAAATCTCCAAGGGACACGCTTTTAGCTCTTTTGCTATTCCATATATTCGCGGTGAAATTCAGCATTACCTCCGAGATAAAGGAGTTACTGTTCGCATACCCCGACGTTGGTTAGCAATACAGCAACAGTCTATAGGTGTGTCTCGTTCTCTGCGAGAAAAATATAATCGACAACCCACAGATTTAGAAATAGCAACAGCTTTAGAGATTTCCTTGGAAGAATGGCAAGAAATTAAATTGGCTTGGGTAAATCGCGCTCCACTTAGTCTAGATGTACCAATAAAAGAGGATAGTGAAGGTTCTACTTGTCTAGGAGAACTGGTTCCAGATCAGCAATATCGTAGCTTTCAACTAGCACAAGAGGATAGACTCCGCCTTCATCAAGCTTTAGTGCAATTAGAACATCGCACGAGAGAAGTATTAGAATTTGTATTCTTGCACGATTTAACTCAAAAACAAGTAGCAGAACGTTTAGGAATTAGTGTTGTTACAGTTTCTCGTCGAGTAAAAAAAGGATTGGACTCAATGAAGCAATTAATGGGTGCTTCTGAATAGTCAATTTTTAAATAACGAAGATACAGTAATTTCACTAATTACATCAGCTTTATTAAGAACTAATGTATAAAAAAAGTAGGTTATAACAGAAACAGATTTCACCTTTGAAATAAATAGCAAACGGTTGATTTCGAGAAGTAAATGTATTTTCCTACGGCTTTTGAGAATAGCTAATGGGTAGAACTTTTAAAATTGTAATTTCAATTTTGGTATTAATGATTGCTGGGTGTGGTTCCACAGAGGAACAAACTAATCTTCCAAATCTGAGTGATGATTCGGCTAATAATAAAAGCGCAGAGACTAAACCAGACAAAAAAGAGGCTTTTTCTAACCCAGTAGTACCAGGTAAAAAAACTCAAGAGGCTGCAACTGCACCCTCAACTCCTAACTTAATCAATTCGACTAATCCCACAGAAAGGGTGAAATTTGTTGCTAAAGGAAGACCAGATCCATTTGCAAGAATTGTTTCACCGGAAGTTATCAAGAAACCTACAACTGTTTCACAACAGCCTACACGTCCTGTCCCTCCCGTACCTGTTTTACCTGGTTCTAGCTTGAGAAATAGGCGGTCTCGAGTCATACCTGCAACTTTGAATCCTAAACAAATAGAAGCAAGAAAAAGAATATTGGAGGGAAGAAGAAAAGCATTAGAAGCAAGAAGAAAACAAGTTTTACAAGCAAAAAAGCAAGCTTTACAAAAAAGAAAACAAGTTTTACAAGCAAAAAAACAAGCTGTAAAGACAAGAAAAAATTTACCTAAAGCGATATCTAAATCTAATCAGATTCCGGTAGAACCACAAAAATTACCTCAAGTTACATCAAATCCCGAGTTAACAGCTGTGCTACCACCACCACCTCAACCAGAGCTAGCAAATGGAGTTATGGTTACAGGTGTAGTTCTAGTTGGTAGCAACCCTCAAGCAATTATTAAAGTACCTAACGAACGTACTAGTAGATACGTTAGTTCAGGAGCAAGATTAGCTAATGGGGTGCTAGTTAAGCGAATTGAGATGAATGATGGCTCCAATCCGGTTGTAATTCTGGAACAATATGGAATTGAAGTTGCAAAAATGGTCGGGGAAAAACCTGTATCAGATTCAACCGCAGCAACTGCGAACAATTCTGTTTCTGTACGACCTCAACCTGTAAACTATGTTTCTACTGGAGCTAGCTAAAACAAATATGAGTGTGCGTGAAAAAATTGAAATTACCAATTTACCTTTAGCAGTATATCGAGAATTAACTGCTCATTTACGTCAAGTAGAAGGGGTAGAGGTGAGTTTAATCCCTCAGTCTGATTCACATTTTGATTATAGTCAAAGTCAGATCAGTGGTGTGTGGATTGAGTATACTTTAGATTTTCAAGAAAGTAATCGATTGATAGTCAAGCAAATTCTAGATTTCTATCGAAATCGTTATCAGTAAGACTACTTTTTTGAGTGGTTATTCTATTTCAATTTTTCTAGTTTAATCTACATTAAATGGTAGGGGTACGGCAATACCCCTACTTTTTATTTATTTTTAGTTATTCGATTATTTATACAAATCTTGGTACACGAGTATTTTTAATAACAATTGTTATTATCAGAATGCAAATCAAGTAACTCATTTACAGATTACTGAGGTAAACTGGCAAGCAAGGTAATCCGGCATATTACTTAATGCCTTATCACTTTGGGCATAAATGATGATGAAACATTGGCAATTTCTGATACAGAAACAAGGCGATCGCTCTTGGCATAACTTAGAATCAACTACAACTTCTATTCTTGAAGGTAAGTACAGAGTTGTGGCTCGTTCCGCTCTTATTAACACTCCAACAGAGGTAAGAGTTAGCTATACATCAACTTTAGAAATACCACCAAAGCGGCGAGTTCAAAAGCGATCGCGTTGCACCAATGCAGAAGGGTTAATAGCGGTAATCCCTTTTACTTATCTAAAACCAGGTGTTTGGGAAATCGAATGTTCCGGGGATATTATGTCGGATTTATTAGGTAAATCTTGGCACTATGAAGTTGAGTTACAAGTCTTAAATAAAAATGTTACTAATAATGTAACTTATAGTACTTCCCATAGTGTTAATAATGATGAAATATCAAGAGTAGTTATTCCAACACCAGAAAAACAAACACTAGAGAATCATACTCAAGAACTAGGGACTAAACCTAACGAGCCGATGAATGATGGTTTCTCACTTCAATCATCATCAGCAAATGACAACAGTAGTCAGGGTGGCAAAATAAATACAATTAAGGAATTTGAAGATAAGGAATTTGAAGACAGTCAAGTTGAAGAAAATCAAGTTAAAGAAAAGTCATCAAAGGTTGATATAACAGTTAGTAAAGAAAATTATTCTCAACTAAGTTTAGTTGAGCAAGAGGTAGGATTACATAAAGATATTCACCAAGAGGTATCAGCAATTTTAGACCAAAGTGCTGGTAATTTAGATGAGGAAAATTCCGTTGTAAAGCAGTTGGATAGTAATGATCATGAAGAAAAATCAATAGAAAAGGAAAATACTGTTCCTTCTGAAGTTACACAAGACATAGAAAATCTAGAAAATACCTCTGTATCTGAAGTAATATCAAATACAGAGGTATCAGAATTTACAATTAATGAAGGAAATAGTGAAGAAATATCATCAACTCCAAGGACAAAAGTTTCTCAAAGCAATGTTCCAGAAGAATTAACAGTAGTTCCTCAAAGTACCAGAGCTATTACACTGCAAGAATTAGAACTAGAAGAATACGCTATTATTGATGCTCCTGTTAATCCAGTTTGGCTACAAGGAGAATCAGCAGAAAATATCTTACAAAACTTAGTGGAATTAGCCCTTCCAAGTCCGGATTATTTGCTCCAGGAGGAGATGAAGGATAATGATAATGATGAGTTTGTAGATGTTTCCCAATCTCTACCATTAATTCTAATGTTGTCAGCAGAAAACTATATTACTCCTTGGGGGCAACCTCTTGATATTAGTGGATTAGTTAAATTTAACGAAACAAGTTACTACGATTTAGGGGAAGCATATGACTTTGAAAGTATTTTTGCTGGAGAGCTAGTCATAGAGTTGCGCTCTCCCCATACTTTATATATTTTAAAACAATTTAAAAAATCTTTACCGGAGAAATTAATACCTTTTGAATTTGAATTTTCTACTATTATTCCAGCAGAATCCGAATCTAAATTAATTTTGGCAAAAATCAGCTTATATGGAGTTTTATCAGGTATTGGAGAACCTGAACTTTTAGCAGAGAAGTCTTTTACAATTACTGCTGAAGTTGGAGAATTATTAGCTATGGCTAATAGCAATTCTCTTCGGATTGTGAATGAAGATGAGTCTTTGCAAACTATTTCACAAAATTTGAGCCAAGAAAAGATAGGTGTATCTTTAACGAAAGAATCTTCTGATAATTCTAAGACCTCATCTCCACAAACATCTTCAAGCCTTGACTTACAATTATTTAACTTAGTAAAAACTGCCAAATATTCACCATTAGAAAGTAACAAATTTTTTGAACTAGGGAATTCCCAGCTTAAAGGTAATACTAAAAATTTTCAAAAGACTCAAAGTTCTCAAAATCCTTTAGAAAGCTTACGTATTGAACCCAAGAGAAGTACAAGCACTGTTTTACCATATCTAAAAAAACGACCAGTTTTAAGTGCAGAAAAGAAAGCAATAACCCAAGAAACTAGGGATGAAGGTGAAGTTAGGTTAGACAATTTAGAGTTGGAAAATTTCGAGAACTTTAATACACAAGAAGCAATTGAAGTTGAAGTTCAGCATGAAGAATTGAGTGTTAATCAAGAACAAGCAAAGGACCCTGAGTTTTCACATTATGTGGAAAATACAACGGAAACACTAACCCCTTCCCTTACCAGTATGGGAGAGAATTCGATACCTCTTTCAGATACTGGGAGAATTATTGAGAGAGACTTAGAAAGAGATTTAGAAAGAGACTTACCAGATTCTGTAAAAAATCAGACAGATAATCGAGGGAAAGGAGAGGAATCAAAAACAGATAATTTTTTCGACTCGGTGAAATCAGATAGTTTTACTCCACTACAAGAATTTGTACCAATAAGTCAACAAGATTTACTAGAAGAAATAACAATTGGGGATAATTCCACATTACCCATAACAAATTCTTATCCTTCCCCTTTAATTAGAAAATGGCTTGAAAGTCAGGGTCACTCGTTACCACCTACAGAAAATTCTCAGTATAAAAATTACAATAATACAAGTATTTCTTTTCCAGAATCAGAAACCTTTATCTCAACTCCCAATCCGATAAGCGATCGAGCATATCAAGATAGTAAATCAGACAATCAAAGTACACAAACAAATACAGAAATTGAAGACATTTCTGATTTGTCCTCAAAAGAGCTTATTTCTTCCGAGTTGAATTCTTCTATAACTACATCTACACCAGAATCGGAAATTTCTAAAACTTCCAATAAAGTCCTAGTTCATTCTCAAATTCAGCATTATTCAGAATCATCTTGGTTATCACAGGAGATAGTTGTAGATGACATACCAAGACAAGATTCGCAAAGCGATAGTGTTAATAATGCATCGGATTGTAACGAAAACCATGAACACGAATCTCTATTAGTAAAAGAAGGTTCACCTGCTTTAGTAATTCCAGATTCTACAGATTTAGTAAAACTAGAACCATTACCAATCCCCCAACTCCAAATCCCTTCCGGAGAACTAGTTTCAGGAAAAACAATTAGAGTAAAAGTCCAGTTAGAGCCAATTCGTCCCCAGATAGCAGTAAAATTTTGGGTAGAAGACACTCAAACTCGTTGGTTGTTGTTTGGTCCTCAGTTATTAATCAACCTATTACCAAACCTACAAGGAAACTTAGAGACCATGACTCAATTGAGTATACCTTTTGGGTGCATGGAAATTCGCTTAGAAGCGATCGCGGTTGATTTAGTTACCGAACAAGAAAGTCACAAAGTTTCCATAATGCGTACTGTTGTCCCCCCTGACTTACCTTCTTTGCAAATAGATGAGATGCTAGGAATTTAATTCTGTTAAAATTTTTGAGATTTTCAAGAAATCTGACAAAATGTGCAGTAAGCTCGTGTTGAATTGTAGTTTTACTTCATAGGAAAATATATTATGGCAGCATCTTTTTTGCCTTCTGTTCTAGTTCCTTTAGTTGGACTTGTATTTCCTGCTATAGGAATGGCTTTTATGCTGGTTTACATGGAAAATGACAATATTGCTAGTTAAGCTGAGATACATTTTCTAATGCTAACTGAATCTTTTAAGTTGGGCATTGTCTACCTTAAAAGATTCAGGTAATTGGTAATTAGTAAGAAAAAAGTAACCACCATCAGCAGTATAATTTTTATACTTGGAGTGTCATCCGCTACAGACACAAAAAGTAATACCGCCTATTTTAAATAAAGATAGACGGCATTTATAGTATCAAACTTTTATAAATCTGAAATGATTTCTAAATAGCAGAACCTACACCAGCGTAAGCTCCATAAAAGAAGATACCTACAACAGTGATTACCCCTAATCCTGCAACAGTTGCTACAATCCACAGAGGAATTCTTCCGCCTCCAGACATACTTTTCTCCTCCCTTGATAAAAAATGAATAAAAGTGCTTAAAAACACTTATTAATATTAGAACTTCCAGTTAGTTAAAGAAATAACTAGAAAACAAAATTCCTAAAACGAATACTAGTAATAGTCCTAAGAACAAAGAAGTTCGATTAAGTTCTACTGGTTGATTATTAGTATTAGTATTTCTTTCCATAACATCCCCTAACGTTGAATAAATTGCATTGCTGCGATCGCACCCAAAAAGAAGACAGTAGGTACAGCCAAGGTATGAACTGCAAGCCATCTGACTGTAAAAATTGGGTATTGTACAGGTTGATTAATATTGTTTGAGCTAGTCATTTTTTGCTTATTTTATTCTTTAATAAACTGATCTACTTGCTGTTTTGCTTCAAAGCGATTATCAACAATAGGTACTTCCTGACGTTGCTGAGTATAGTATTCATCAGGACGAGGGGTTCCAAATGCATCGTATGCTAATCCAGTTTGGACAAACAGCCAACCGGCAATAAATAATGCTGGAATAGTGATGCTATGAATGACCCAGTAACGAACACTGGTGATAATATCAGAAAATGGACGTTCACCGGTAACACCTGACATCGATATTTATACCTCGTTTCAAAATTATTGCTCTTGTTTATTATCCTACAAATTCTAGTCCCATAGTTAAGATTTGCAACTCAATTCTGAGAAAATGAACTGCCCTCATCGAGAGGGAAGCAAATTAGGGTTTATAAAACTAAAGTGTTTCTAAAACTAGTATTGCGAATTTGTACTGCTGATACTTCCCATGGGTTTTGGTATTTTATGCTGCCTCTGCATCTGGATTGACCTTGGTATCTACATCATCTGTATTTTCTTCTACAGCAGTTTTAGCGATATCTGGGTTGTATTTGAGTAGTATACCGCCGCGATCGCCGATTACGAATCCTTGGTCATTTCCCAAAAAAGTTATTCTGTAAAAATTAGTTGGGACATTTTCTACATCGCGGTCTTTTTCCCAAGTTTTTCCCCCATCAGTACTTAATAATAAGTTACCGCTACCTCCACCGATCCAAATTTCTTCAGGGGTGCGATATGCAGCATCTAATAAACCCCAACTAGTAGATAACTCGGGATATTGTGGTTCTAACCATTCACCAGGGTTTTCTGGATCGGTAAACTGAATTTGACCACCACGAGCCAACATCCACATTCTGCCATCACTAGTAAAGCCCATGTTTTCTACGCGGCGAGAACTATTACGATTGAAGGGAGACCAAGCCCTTTGCCCTGGTTCCCAAGTAGAATAAAAATTACCTTTAGCCGATACTGCTACATATTTACCATCAGGCGATCGCTTTAAATTTCTCATCACACCAACGGCTTCTTCTACTTGTGCCTTCCAATTTTTACCGCCATTATCAGTGGTATAAATCGCTCCGACATTTGTTACCATTTCAGCAGAGTTTTTACCCAAAGCTAAAATTTTAATCGGACTACCAGGTAATTTTTCATCTAAAGGAATTTGTGACCAAGAGGCACCTTCATCCTCAGTGTGCAGAACCAATGCAGGTTCCCCAACAATCCATCCTTCTTTACCAGAAAAACTAACAGAACTGAGACGATATCTATCATCATCAAGATTTACTTCCAAAGGCTTCCAAGTATTTCCACCATCTTGAGTTTCCAAAATAGTAGAATTACTGCCTACTAGATAGCCATGTTTAGAGTTATTTACAAATCCTAAGTCGAGAACTTTATTTTCTGTGGGTAAATTAATAACTTCCCAAGGGTTATAAGCACTAGACTCGACCTTACTACAACCAAAACACAGAAGAACTACTAAAGATAAAGTAAATATTTTCTGCCAGATTTTTACAATTGAACTCATTTTTACCAATTTAATTTTTTGTTAGTTTGGGGATTTAGATTAATGAATTGACATTGAATTTTTAGCCCAAAAGAATATTAATTGTATGGGGATAAGTAGAGAGGATAGAAATTGAATGGACGGTGACTCAGTAACTCAGTAAATACCTGAGAGCTAAGAATCCCACAGACCCCGGGTAATAAACCCGCCGGGAAATAAGCAAATTAAAATGAAGCTATAAATGAAGCTATAAAAGAAGATTATGGGACTCTCTCATAATTCCCTTCCTAGATTAATTTTTTTATCTCACTATCCCATTACTCATCACCAATCACACATAATTTTCTATTGCAAGCCATATAAACTCATAAAAAATAAGAAACCTAATGCCAAAGCGCCAAAAATCAAAATATTTTTCTGTCCTGGAGTTAAAGTATTAACACCCAACCCATAACCTAAATTTTCTTTAAAACCAGAAGCTTGACCTACCGGACCGACATTAGCAAAAGCCTTCTTATTTGCACCACAAACAGGACAGCGCCAAATCAAAGATAAATCTTCAAAAGCCGTTTGAGGTGGAACATTACTTTTATCATCACCCTTCTCGGGTTCGTATACATAACCGCAAGAGCGACACTCATAGCGGTCTAATTCTGATGTATCAGGGGTTTGCGCAGTTTCTTCGCTCATGGCTATACATTCAAATTTTTAGGTAGAATATTAAATATACGTTAAAAATTATGACATAAATACTAGTTTTATCTATTCCAATCCAAAAGTAATCCAATAACTCACTACATCTGTTTCCCAAGATTCAGAAAAGTCAAACATATATAATGTAAAAATGTGAAATAAGGTAACAAAGTTATTTCCAGCAAAATTCAGTAGATTATTTATTGTGTTTGTCCTCAGCGGTTATGAATACCTTTTAGGCTTCTTTATTTTAGTTAGCCTGGTACCAGCATTAGCTCTTTCAGCATCTAAGCTCCTGCGACCAAGCGGTCGCTATCCAGAACGGCGCACCACCTATGAGTCCGGAATGGAACCCATTGGCGGAGCCTGGATACAGTTCAATATTCGCTACTATATGTTCGCCCTTGTCTTTGTCGTTTTTGATGTTGAGACAGTGTTTTTGTATCCTTGGGCAGTTGCGTTTCACCGTCTGGGGCTATTGGCGTTCGTTGAAGCACTTATTTTTATCGCAATTCTTGTAGTCGCCCTTGTGTATGCATGGCGTAAAGGAGCTTTAGAATGGTCTTAGAAAGTAATTCAATCACAAATACGGCACAAGGAAGCCCCGAAGGCATCCTGAATCCTATGGAACGTCCGAAAGTTACCCAACAACTTTCGGAAAATGTCATTTTAACAACTGTTGATGACTTGTATAATTGGGCAAGACTTTCTAGTCTGTGGCCCCTGTTATTTGGTACTGCTTGCTGCTTTATTGAATTTGCAGCTTTGATTGGTTCTCGATTTGATTTCGACCGTTTCGGACTGATTCCCCGTTCCAGCCCGCGTCAAGCGGACTTGATTATTACCGCTGGAACTATCACCATGAAGATGGCACCACAGTTAGTGCGTCTTTACGAGCAAATGCCAGAACCCAAGTATGTAATAGCTATGGGTGCTTGTACAATTACTGGTGGAATGTTTAGTGTAGATTCTCCGACTGCGGTCCGAGGAGTGGATAAATTAATTCCGGTGGACGTTTATTTACCCGGTTGTCCCCCACGTCCAGAAGCAATTATTGATGCCATTATTAAATTGCGGAAGAAGATTTCTGACGATTCCATGCAAGAGCGTGGTTTAGTTAAACAAACTCACCGTTATTACAGTACAACTCACAACATGAAGTCTGTAGAGTTGATTCATGATGGTAAGTATTTGCGCTCAGATACTCGCTCTACACCACCATTACAGTTAACAGAAGACATGGGAATGCCTGTTCCTCCGGCTCTAATGACTTCTAAGTCACAAAAAGAGGTGAAAGAACGTGGCTGAAGAATCTAAACCAGTAGCAAGCGAAGCAAAAGGCGAAGAAAAATCCATAGTGGAAGCCGGTAAGGTTTCCAAATGGTTGAGTGATAATGGTTTTGACCATGAATCTTTAGAACCTGATATCCAAGGGATAGAGATAATTAAAGTAGAATCGGATGTTTTACTACCTATTGCTACAGCATTGTATGCTTATGGGTTTAATTATCTTCAATACCAAAGTGGTATAGATTTGGGACCAGGGGAAGATTTGGTTAGTGTATATCACTTAACTAAAGTGGCAGATAATGTCGAGTCTCCCGAAGAAATACGTATTAAAGTATTTTTACCACGGGATAATCCTCAAGTCCCTTCTGTATATTGGATTTGGAAAACTGCTGATTGGCAAGAACGTGAATCCTATGATATGTATGGGATTGTGTACGAAGGACACCCGAACTTGAAGCGGATTTTGATGCCAGAAGATTGGGTAGGGTATCCTTTACGTAAGGATTATATTTCACCCGACTTTTATGAGTTGCAGGATGCTCACTAAGGGACTTCCAATTCATTAAATACTCAAGTAGGTTGGGTTGAGGAAGGTAGACGCGGAGCGGCTTCTCGGATTGTTACCCAATATTATCAATAAGAAAGTTGGGTTTTGCGATTGCTTCCAGCAGACACCCATGTGTCATCGCTCAACCCAACCTACAATTATTATTAATGGCAACCGTATTGCAATTTAACCTATATCCTGTCCTCACCCTAAAAGGGT
>JBCCDM010000184.1:0-11692 GCA_039030795.1 Cyanobacteria bacterium P01_A01_bin.84 | reverse complement strand
TGAATTTTTCCCTAATACCGACACTGAAACATTAAGTAAATCTTAAGAAATCATAAAAAAGTCACGTATACTTAGAGCAACAAAGACATTAATGTTACTTAATAGTAATAAGACCTACATAAGACAGCGTACATCCCCCCTAGGATATATATGTAGTAATAAAATGAATCAATATAAGCACTTTTTCTGAGGGATTCTTATATTATTTCACATTATCTTAATGTTGATGCGTATATATTTGGTGTTAAACAAAATACAACTACGGAATGAGCCTAATATTTTTTGAAAAAATGTTTAAATAATTACAGAATTTTATTTAGAAATGTGTGTTATTTATAAATTAAAATCGGAGGTTTTAATTTAATATTAAGGATTTGTAAAGGTTCTTTTTCCCTTCTGATGAAAACACGTTGTCTTAATGTATATAGCACTACCAGTATATATTCGGATATCTGAATACTTCTTATCGAGACTTTGATATTTTGGAGTTAAAAATCACCTTAAATCCAATTGGGGCAAGGGGAAAACCTCAATTGGGTAAAAAAAATGGCTGAAACCTAGATATTTCAATAAAACAGGTAAATTCATGTTAAACACTTACCATATAAGCTCTTGAAGTTATTTTTTACATATTTTTGCCTAAGTCCCTTTATCTGGAGTGGGTTTAGGGAAAAAGGGGTAGTCTACCCGAATTCTTTCTTCTTCTTGAAAAATGGAACGTCTTAACCCTAAAAGGTAGCGCTATATATCTACGGTTATATTTTTTAATTCTTCCTAAGTTAAAAAACATAAATCTAGGACTTACGCAAAGGCAATGTAATTCTGTCATTACGAGCGATAGCGACGTAATCGCAAAAACCTTGCGATTGCTTCCCTACACTCCGTTTCGGTCGCAATGACAAATCTTCGTTGCGTAAGTCCTGAAATCTAATAATAGTTATTTAGTATTACTAAGTTTTACAAAACTTAGTAATACTAAGCAATTTCGTAACGACTTTTACCTAAGTGTTTAGCTCGATACATTGCACTATCAGCTTGTTTGATTAAAGTTTCGCTCTCTAGAGAATTGAGGGGATAAATGCTAATTCCAATGCTTGCAGAGACTTTAACGCTGTTTCCTTCTAATATGATTGGTTCTGCTACAGCGCAGATAATTTTTTTAGCGACCCTAGTTGCAACATCTATTGTGGGTATTGCACGAAGAATCACAGTGAACTCATCTCCAGCTAAGCGAGAAACAGTATCGCTACCCCGTAAGCAACCAATGAAGCGTTGAGCGACAGCAACTAATAAGCGATCGCCAATTTCATGACCTAAAGTATCATTAACTTGTTTAAAGCCATCGAGATCGATAAATAGTAGTCCCAGTAGTAAGTTATTGGTTTTAGCCCAGTTTAAAGACTCATTGAGCTGATCGATAAAAAACTTACGGTTAGGTAAACCTGTAAGGGGGTCATGATAGGCTAAATAATGAAGATTGTCTTTTGTAGATTTTAACTCCGCATTGCGACGAAATAATTCATCAGCCCTAAGCCTCAGTTCTTCCTCTTTCCGTTTGCGTTCGGTAATATCTCGAATTATTCCTACCAAAAAAAAATTGCCCGCAGCATCTTGATGTAGCGATCGCTTAGTTGCAATTAAGTGAGTAAATCCTTTCGCATTGGTAAATTTTTCTTCATTTTCGTTTGGTTGTCGAGTTAGCAAAACTAATTTGTCTTGTTTTTGGAAAACCTCAAGTTCTTCAGCAGGAAAAAAATCACTATCACTTTTGTCAATCAAGGTTTGTTTGGAATGACCAATAAATTTGCAAAAGGCATTATTTAAAACAGTCCATTGATTTTTATTATCCTTTACATAAACTGGATCGGGTATAGAATTGATGATTTCTTCGAGAAACTCTTTAGAACGTCTCAACTCTTCTTGCATATGAGCAGCTTGGTAAGCAAGGGCGATCGCTGAACCAGAAAGACTAAGTAATGGTGGGACTAAAGGTATCCACCAACCCGGTAAAAAAACGATGTATGCACCACCAATTAATAGTAAACAGAAGATAATAACCCAAGAGAAACTCTTATACGTATGTCGAACTTGACTTCTAATAAAAGCACCGACGCAACCCCAAAAGAAAATCCATAAATATTCAATTGCATCAGACCAGACTTTTAAGGGAAGTCTGTCTTCTAAAACAGCTTGTAATAAACTGCTAATAAAATAAGCCTGGATTTCGATTCCTGTAAATTTTTTTGGCTGAAGACCCATAAAATTCTTTGAGTAGGGGGTAAAAAAGGAGTCCCCTAAACTATTAGCAGTAGATCCAATTAAAACTATTTTGCCCTCAAACCAGTCCTTCTGTATATTCTTACCTTTCAATACTTTTCTTAAAGATAAGCGACGAAAAGCACAGTATTCGTAAGTATTTGAAGATAAATTTTTCTTACATCCGGGTTTAGGATAGTTGAGAAGAATTTGATAACCACCATTATTGACCCCTACGTAACCACCATCATTCGGTTTAAAACTAGGAAATACAGCCTTACCTAGTTGTAGATATTGAGGATTTATTTTGGCTTTTCTGGGATAAATACCTTTACCTTCAGACTTTAAATACTGTAAAGCTAACTTCAGAGAAAAGCTCTCATATTTAAGTTGATTCTCATCGTGGGAGTATAGTAAACTGCGACGAATTTTCCCATCAGCGTCAACAATAATATTATTAAAACCTACTTGATTTCTCTTCTTTAGTTCCAACGGGGATTTGACACCAGCATTTTGATTCTTAGAGAGAAGTTCATTACCAACTAATTCAGGAGTAGTTTCATAAACATCTTTTAATTTTCTAGTGCCAGGTTTGACTGGAAAATCTCTATATATGTCTAACCCAATAGCTCTGGGATTATAAGTTTTGATTTTCTTTAATAAGCCGGCAATATCACCATCAGATATAGGCCACCCCAACTCTCTCACAGAGAGTTCATCAATTTCAACTATAGTAATTCGTTCATTTGGTTGTTGTTTGGGACGTAGTTGGAAAAATGTATCCAAAGCAGCTAGCTCTAATCCCTGAAACAATCCAACAGAACGTAAAATTAAAATACAAATTGTAATACTGAAGGCAGCTACTAGCTCTTTGTATTCACGACTAAAAGGTTGTTTTGACCTAAACGGAAACTTTGAAAAAAGTTGGTCTAGCTGCTTATTCATTCCCATAAACTAGTCGGAAGCAATACTATCATCTACTTTGAGCGACTATCTAAATCATTCTGTTATTGTTTTTGACAGGATTTACGTCATACCGACTCAAAAATATTTGTGGCATATCCAGAAGGTAAAGACGTTCTACTCTATTTGTCTCTATCAATTTAGGATTAACATTCTTTTTTCCGGCTTAGTATTACTACTCCTGTGACTGAATAATTGACTTGAGTCAACACGATGAATGTCATTATTTCTTTTTTGTTCTTAAATACACTTGTACCCAATATTTTCCACCATCTATTGATAATCCAACTGACAGTCAGTACTCATATAAAATAAGTATAAATACTGATGTATAAATAGCTTATAAACAACAGAGACTCAGACCCTTCAAAAGCATAAATAATAGCCTTTAGTGTACCAACTAATAAGTATATATAATGTTTTTACGTTTACAATCTATATTAGACATCTATATTTATTCGTCAACTGTTTTATTCGGTAATAAAGCAGTATCTAGTATGTCAGAGGCATAAATAAACTAGCCATCAAAATTGCTGCTGAGATTTGAGATGGAAATATTTTGACTTCAATCTTTTTGCTGATGCCTAGTATTACCAGATTGAGTCACAATGAAGTGAAGATATCAGCGATCGCGTATTTATTTTTTATGCTTTATCAAAAGAAAAAATATAGTTTCATACTTTTTAAACAAGAAACTGAAAATCAATAATTATTTATTGCGGACTAATCAAAATCCCGAGTTCTTGCTGATATCAACTCTATAGAAAGTCACACCTGGGGCAATTCTGTCAAAGCTTAAGAATGTAATGTTTCTATGATGAGGATAATTTCAATAATATAGCTGTCATCTTTATAAGCTTAATAATGAATTCAAAATAAAAAAATCATAAAAAAATAGCTAACTGCCAGCATTCACTTTAGTGAAGTATGGTTGCAATTAGCGATTAATATTAACTACCATCTACTGATTGATAAACTAAAGTACTTGATATCTGAGTTTGATATCTGAATATTAGTCAGGCAAGCTAATAATACTTTTGTACTCTACATGATTTTGTCTATTGAAACTGGTCGGGAAAATTTTTAAACTCACGGGAGCCTTTATAATCAGATAAATCAGCAAGTTTGTTTAACGATTGTACGCCTGAATATTGTTGACCTTTAATTATCCACGTTGGGAAACCGGGGATCTTTGCTGCTTGACATTGTTCGGGTTTGGGGTCTACACCTCTTGGTTGGCATTCGATAATATCAAGTTCTTTAGCAGCTTCCTCACCAAAAAGTTGCTTTTGTTCGTAACAATGGGGACATGACCAAGCAGCATATTTTTTCGCTCCAATCTCTTTGAGATGCTTTGCTAGCTGAATTTCAGATTCACCAGAGGTAGTACTAACTTCCCAGCCTTTAGGTGGTTTTGGGTTTCCAACTGGTTGAACGCTAGTAGGTGGAGTATCTTTTGATGAGATGGCTGGTTGGTTAACAGAACTATATACAACTAAGGTTCCAACTAAAGTCACCATCCCAACAATAAAGCCTTGGAAAATTAACTGTCCAATATCTTCCCAAGTACGACCAACTATAGTCAAAACCATCATACTTAAAGAAAACAAAGCCGAAGCAATACAGTAAGGACATAGAGCTTTGATTTGAGTCGCTAACACGAACATCAAATAGCTACTAAAAACTGTCATTGATACCGATCCTAAGAGCAGTAAAGACCAGGTTAAACCTTCAATTTGTTGGTGCTTCTTTTTATTGTCTGCTGATTTGACAGCTAGGGGAGCTAAGGCAAAAATAAACATACCGATGTATGCCAAAAATCCAAATAATGCCAAAGGCTGACCAAAAACTGTCCCCCAAGGACTATTAAGTACATCATTACAACCAGCAGCGCCACTAGCGATCGCTTCGATACCACAAGCAACACTTTGTTTGGTGAGTTTAGTAATAGTTAAATAACCAGTGACTAAAGCACCAAAGCCAGCGATCGCAGCTATTATTAGACGCGACCATTTATGTATCCAGGGAGTAGAACGGCGGCGAATCATAAACTTATTCTTGGGAATTGGGAATTTAAAATTTGAGTCCGGGCACAAAAAAGAATTGTTTTCCTTTTTTCACGAAAGCAGTGTTTTATTGCGACTTATAGCATAATTCTATTAATAGTTTCTGCCTCATAGTCCCAACAATCATCCTGAAATTAGAAAAAGAAGGAATTTAAATAATAACTATAGGTAGGATAGAAAATCGATGAATTGGACATCTAGATATCTAATTCACAACCAAATAGTTAAGAATTACTACTACTTCTTTAATTTATATTCCGTATACTCACCGTTTTAATGTTACCTTACCCTCATTCGCCGATTTTTCTTTACTCTTAGGATTTCGAGAACGACGCACAGCTTCTACAAATTGACTGACACGAATCGGGTCAACTGTTTCTTCCAAACGACCTTTCCGCTTCAAAGAGCTAGAAACAATTACACCATCTGCACAGAGCATCAATGTGGCTATATTTTCCCAATTTGCTCCACTACCAATGAACATAGGGGTGTCATTGGTTACAGTTTTTGCTAGCTCTAAATCTTGCTGGTTGGGAGGACTACCAGTAGACCAACCAGATAAAATTACAGCATCTGCTAAGCCTCTTTCGATGGTATCAGCTACAGCGTTAGTTAAATTTATATGACCAAGAGGATGAGCGTGTTTTACCAAAACATCAGCAAGGATTTTCACATCAGTACCTAGTTCCCGACGGTAACGTAGTAGTTGATGAGCCTCACCTTCAATTAAACCCTGATCCGTCGCCATTACACCTGTAAGTACATTTACACGGATAAATTGTGCATTCACACAACTAGCGATCGCTAGAGCGCTTAGAGCATCGTTACGCAACACATTTAAACCAATGGGCAATTTCACTAAATTCTGAATCCGTTGCACCACTACTGTCATCGCACTGACAACTACTGGATCTACACGGTTTTTAGCAAACGGTGCATCGAAAAAGTTCTCAACAATAATTCCGTCCACTCCCCCACTAGATAAAGCTGTAGCTTCTTGAACAGCGCGGTCAATGACTGCTTTTAAGTTACCTCCCCATCGAGGAGAGCTTGGTAGTGGCAATAGGTGAACCACACCAATAATTGGAGTTTTAGTTTTAAATAGCTGATATAAGTCCATGATTCTTATTTTTACGGACTCAGCCGATTATATTGTCTATTTAGGGTTAATTGTACGAATGTATATAGACTTTGGGTCTATTCCAACCTACACTTTTAAGCAAAACGGCATTGTCCTAAAAAGATTTTTCTTGGCTAGTTTATTGCCTCCCCCCTAAGATGGAATTCGACGTTAAACCTTCCATAAGATATGTTAAGATAAAATCTGGCTATAAGAGGAGTTTGCCACTCAGCAAATCGCATAAATACCTACTAATCTCAATAATACTTTGAGATGGATTGGTACTTGACCTTCTTACCTACCATTAGGCAGGTGAAATATATTGGCAAGCCACTATTATATAGTTGGATGCGCATTCTACTATATGGGTAGCTACTTCTCAATTAACGCCACGGATAATTGGCTGTGGAATAATTTTCTCCTAACCAATGTCGTTCAGAGAATGCTTTCCCTATAAGTAGGTGTATTAGCACCAGCGAATGGTAAGATGAAATGCCGATAAATATATCTTATATATTTTATAAAAATAAAAGGCTTCAATTTACCCAAGGGATGATGATTTTTCCCTGGATAGCAAAATTAATAAGGTAATGATAGCACGATATCCAGCTTTATAAGGAACTTGTAAATTATGGAATCTGCACATAACCAAGTTAGAAATTGGCGAGCAGAGTAATATTTCAACATCTGGATATCCGATACATTCTATTAGTAGTAAAGTTCTAGATAATAAAACTCAAAAAATTCCGACTTTATGGGTGATAAGCCAACAATTGCAATTTCTCACCTAGGCTGCGAGAAAAATCGAATTGATACAGAGCATATGTTGGGTCTGCTGACGAATGCAGGCTATTGTGTAGATACCAATGAAGAACTAGCAGATTACGTTATTGTTAATACCTGTAGTTTTATAGCAGCAGCAAGAGAAGAATCTGTTAAAACTTTAGTAGAATTAGCTCTTGATAACAAAAAGATAGTAATCGCAGGTTGTATGGCACAACACTTTCAAGAACAGTTGTTGGAAGAATTGCCAGAAGCGGTCGCCATAGTTGGGACTGGTGACTATCAGAAAATAGTAGATGTGATGGCACGAGTCGAGACAGGGGAAAAAGTGCAAGAAATATCAGCAAAACCAAATTTTATTGCTGATGAAACACTACCCCGTTACCGCACCACGACAGAGGGAGTAGCTTATTTGCGCGTGGCAGAAGGTTGCGACTATAAATGTGCTTTTTGTATCATTCCTTCTCTACGGGGTAAACAGCGATCGCGTACTATTGAATCAATAGTTAATGAAGCAAAAGAATTAGCCAATCAAGGTGTGCAGGAAATAATTTTAATTTCCCAAATCACTACAAACTACGGTATAGATATTTATGGTAAACCGCAGTTAGCAGAACTGCTTCGCGCTTTAGGAGAGGTAGAAGTACCTTGGATAAGAATTCATTATGCTTATCCAACAGGTTTGACCTCCGATGTAATCGCAGCGATTAAAGAAACTCCTAATGTATTGCCTTATTTAGATTTACCTTTACAACATTCTCATCAAGCAATTTTGCGTTCCATGAATCGTCCCTGGCAAGGACAGGTAAACGATGCAATCATCGAAAGCATCAAGGAGCAGCTACCGCAAGCAGTACTGAGAACAACTTTCATTGTTGGCTTCCCTGGGGAAACAGAGGAGCATTTTGAGCATCTGTGTGAGTTTGTCCGGCAACATGAGTTTGACCATGTAGGGGTATTTACGTTCTCACCAGAGGAAGGAACACCAGCTTATGACTTGCCAGATAGATTACCGACTTCCATTATGGAACAACGTCGCGATACTCTAATGCAAATCCAGCAACCAATTTCTTGGAAAAAAAATCAACAAGAAGTTGGAAAAACAGTTTCAGTTTTAATTGAACAAGCAAATATTCAAACTAGAGAATTGATTGGTCGTTGTGCAAGATTTGCTCCGGAAGTAGATGGACTGGTCTACGTTACAGGAGATACCAATTTCCCCATCTCTCAAATGCGTTTAGGAAGCATTGTACCGGTTGCTATCGATAATGCCGATCCATATGATCTTCACGGTCATTTAGTTAAAAATTATCAATAACTATCAATTAACTAGTTAAAAAAATTAAGTCACAAAATTAAACCAGAATAGGAGTATTAATGAGTCTTTCTTTCCAAGAATTAGGAATTTCACCAGTAACAGTCGAGCATCTAGAAAAAATTGGTTTTACCGAGCCAACAAATATTCAAGCTCAGGCAATTCCCTTAGTACTATCAGGACGGGATGTCGTAGGTCAATCCCAGACCGGAACAGGTAAAACCGCCGCATTTTCTTTACCAATTCTGGAGCAGATAGACCCAAGTCAAAAAGCCGTACAGGCATTGATCCTGGCACCAACAAGGGAATTAGCAATTCAGGTTCACAGTGCTATTGAAGGCTTTGCTTCTAGTCATAGAATCAAACCATTAGCAATTTATGGGGGTCAATCCATCGACCGCCAAATTTCACAACTAAGACGTGGTGCTCAGATAGTTGTTGGTACACCGGGACGAGTAATTGATTTATTAGAAAGGGGCTGTTTAAAGTTAGACCAAGTTAAGTGGTTTGTTTTGGATGAAGCTGATGAAATGTTGAGCATGGGCTTTATCAGCGATGTTGAAAAAATCTTGTCTCAAGCACCTCAAGAACGTCAAACAGCGCTATTTTCGGCAACTATGCCCCCTTCTATCCGTCAGTTGATTAACAGGTTTTTGAACTCTCCCGTTACTGTTACAGTTGAGCAGCCAAAAGCGACACCAAATAAAATTAATCAGCTAGCTTATTTGGTGCCCCGTCACTGGAATAAAGCCAGAGCGTTAAGACCTATTCTGGAAATGGAAGATCCAGAAACGGCTATTATCTTTGTACGTACCAGAAGAACAGCAGCAGAATTGACAAATCAGCTACAATCTGCCGGTCATAGTGTTGATGAGTATCACGGTGACTTATCTCAGCAAGCAAGAGAAAGATTGCTCAAGCGTTTCCGCAGCCGTCAGGTACGTTGGGTAGTAGCCACTGATATTGCCGCACGAGGCTTAGATGTGGATCAGCTCTCCCATGTAATCAACTTCGATTTACCAGATAGTCCTGAGACTTACGTTCACCGTATTGGTCGTACTGGTAGGGCTGGTGCTGAAGGTACAGCAATTACTTTAGTACAGCCATTTGAGCGCCGCAAACAGCAGGCATTTGAGCGCCATGTGAAAAAGAGTTGGCAAGTTTTGCAAATTCCTACAAGGGCACAAATTGAAGCAAAACAGATCGAGAAGCTGCAATCTCAGATTAAAGATGCCTTAACCGGCGAGCGTTTAGCTTCCTTCTTACCAATTGTGCGTGAGTTAAGTGAAGAATACGATCCCCACGCGATCGCAGCAGCAGCATTACAAATTGCTTACGATCAAACCTGTCCTGCTTGGTTACGTGCAGATGCAGAGCCAGAAGAGGAAGAAAGACCCATGCCTAAGCCTAAAATCCGAGGTGGTGGCGGACGTCGTGACGGAGATAGACGTCGTTCCTCCCATCATGATAGAGACAGACGTGGTGCTAGTGGTAGTCCCAAGCCAAAACCAAGAATAGAGAAAAGAGAAGGACGAGAGCGAAGAGAACATTCTATGTCTCAATCTCAGAATCATTCTGGTTAAATTTATACTTAGAGAGGGCACATTTTCGTGCCCTGGGAGATTTGATAACAATTTAACTTTCTTCTGTGGGAAGTCTCCTGCTTACACGTAGTGAAGTGGTGAGGCTTCCGTTGAGCATCAGCCAAACGGATGAAAGCAGAGTCAGCATCTATTTTAGGGCTTGCTGAATAAGTCTAGAAATTGAATCTAGGTGTCACAAAGATTGAAAAATCAAGGTTTAGTTGATTATTCTTCAAATTTACACTGTTATTTTTTTTTGAAAGTGTAAGGATTTTAGACATTAATGGTCAATAATCTTGCACTTGTTTGGTGAAAAAACTTTGTGCGACCTTTATCTGGCAATACTTTCACTTTCTTTCAGCAAGCCCTATTTTAAATCAGATATATAGGCGTAATCCAATTAAATGTCACAAATGCAGCCTACAAAATAAAAACAACTATTATTCCAATAACAAATCACAACCAAGAAATACTAGTTTCATCGAGCTGATTCATTTCCTCTTGAGTTAAATTCCAATTTAAACAGCCAGCATTTTGCTGTACTTGTGAGGCTGTTTTCGCTCCTGCAATGGGAATAACATTACCTTTAGTAATTAACCAGTTAAGGGCTACTTGAGCAGGTGTGCGTTCTCTTTGTTGTGCAATATTTTTAAGTAAGGAGACTACAGGTTCTATTTTTTGTAAACCTTCAGGACTAAATCGTGGATCGATTTTTCTTGCACCTGTTGGAGTTTGAACTTTACTTATAGAATATTTCCCAGTCAGTAAACCTTGAGCCAAGGGACTGTAAGCTAGTAAAGTCACCCCTAATTCCTTAGCTTTAGCATAAATACCTGTACTTTCAATTTGACGAGAGAGTAAAGAATACCGTACTTGGTTTACAGCTAAAGGAATACCACGTCTAGCAAGTAGACTATGGGCTTCTAACATTTGGTCTGCTGAGTAATTACTTACACCCACCGTCATAATTCTGCCCCGCTCCACTTCATCAGCAAGGGCATTCATTAAAGTTTCTTGACTCATAAAAAATGCAAAAGGCCAGTGAACTTGATAAAGTTCTACTCTATCTACCTGGAGACGTTTCAAGCTTTGAGTCAGAGCATCCGCGACAGATTCCCGGCTTAATCTCCAAGGTAAAGGTCCATACTTAGTAGCAATATTTATTGAATAATTGGTTTTCTTGATAAATTTACTTAATAACTTTTCCGAAAGCCCTAAACCATAAACTTCAGCAGTATCAAAGAAATTTACCCCCACTTCTAACCCAGCGTTAAAAGCTGCTTCTAATTCCTCTTCACCATATTTATTCCCGTAATCCCAAAAAAGTTTGTCTCCCCAAGCCCATGTTCCAATACATAAGGGTGTAACTTCTATAGATTGACCTAAGAATATTTTTTCCATTTTTTTGTTTAACCCCTGGTAAGTAACATTTATATATTGTGATTTAAAAGTTAGGAATGGGTCATTCGGGACATGGATGATTAATTTATTTTGATGGTCTATTTGAGATATTGTTAAGAGTATGACCGGAATAAATGATTTTCAACAACTATTGTAGAATTAGTTTCTAAAAAACTATAACTTCTAGAAAAACATATAAATATAT
>JBCCDM010000183.1:0-11708 GCA_039030795.1 Cyanobacteria bacterium P01_A01_bin.84 | reverse complement strand
GCAAGGGCCTCGGCTTTTTCCTCGTCATGGAACTGATGGCCTATAAATGCGTCGGCCTGGTTCCTCTCGCCTTACCACTCGCCCTACTGATTTCCTCGGTGATGGTGCTCGGCGGGCTGGCCGAACACTACGAATTGTCCAGTTTCAAATCCGCCGGGGTGAGCCTGCTACGCGTCATGCGCCCGCTCATCGTTTTCGGGGTCATCAGTTCCGTCGTCAGTTTTCTCTGCGCGGACTACGTCATCCCCGCCGCCAATCTTCAGTTCGGTTCCCGGATGTACGACATCCAGCAGAAGAAGCCGACGCTCAGTATGGAACCCGGCATCTTCAACGAAGACTTCAACCAGTTTGCCATCCGCCTCGGCGCCCGGGACGACAACGGGCGCGACATCCAGGACGTCCTCATCTACGACCACACCAAAGCCGCTACCGGCGATCTCGGGCAGATCAGCGCCAAAACGGGTGAGATGTACAGTTCGGACGACGGCAAGGCCTTCGTGATGAAACTCTACGATGGTAATGACGGAATTACCTCGCTTTTGCGTAAGTCCTGAAACAGTTTTTAATCCTTCCGTTCTCAGAATAACTTTACTACCTTTACGAACTATTAAAGTTGATGGTTGAGAATTATTTCCATCTTCGGTAATTATATCTTCAATAGCATAAACGTATTCTCCATTTTCCCAAACAGTTACACATTTACCATTTCGACAAGAAACCTTACCACCTGAAAGTTTGATACACTTACCTTTGGAATCGCACCCATAGTATTTGACGTTTCCCGTACCATTGATACCATTCCAAGAATTATAATTACTGAGCTTGATTGTCCACTCATTATTGCTTAGAGTAAAAGTATCCCCAGAAAGCTTTTGAGAAGTTTCGGAACTACCAACTACGTCCATTTTGACAATTAAAGATTCCCTCTTAGTCTTTCCACAAGGTTCATTACTTTCGCAGTCATTCACATTTACTATATTGTAAGTAAGATTAACCTTTTTGTTTAAGAAAGTTTTTTCTTGAGAGCAGATATCAAAACTCGCACCAACTTCTTGCTGTTTACCTTGTTTATTTACTAAGGTTACATAGCATTGTAAATCGCCTTGAACCATATTTTTAATAGTTGCCACCTTTGGCTGTTCGACTCGTGATTTTGAACTAATGGGAGCAGTCTCTACTGGTACTTTATTAGTTGTATCGGCATCTTTATTTTCACTATTTTGAGGAGAATTATTTGCAGATTCTTTGTTTACTCGAATCACTCCAGAATTATCCGTTTTAACTTGATTGTTGGTATCTGGATTATCTGTTTCAACGCTATTACAACCAATTACAAATAAAGAACTGATGAAAAATACAGTTGTAAAAATAGATTTTCTCATATTTATTATCAAAATATTGCAACTGAAATATATATTTTATTAGCCAAAATTTACTAATAAATTATTTATCAATAAATTTTATCATTTTAGCTATAGACAGTTTTCTATACAAGATACAATATATAAATTCCTAAAATTATCCTAAAATTATTATTCTTCAATCATATAAAAATTGCTTCTCTCTTATAGATATGTTTACTTTATACCTTGATAAATAAATCCAAAGAAAGAGGAAAAAGCGATAAAAGCTAACTCTGTCGGGAGTTGCGTCAAGCGATCGCGCCTGCAAAAATAAATTAACCAATGCTCCTATGTATAAGAATTAATAGAATGAATCAGGCAACTAAACCATTTTTCAATCGTCTTGCTGTCGTTTTTGACTTTGACGAAACTCTTGCTCCGGATACTTTCGCTATCTTATTACAAGACCTTGGTTTAGATGTTGATATTTTTAAGCATGAAAGAATCCAACCTTTAATTGATGATGGTTGGGATAAATATATCGCTAGAGCTTATTGCTTAGTTGAAGAATCGAAACAACGAAATGGTAAAGATAAAATTACTAAAGAAAGACTTATTAAGGTTGGTAAAGAGTTAAAACCTTTCAATGGTGTACCAGAAATGTTTGAACATCTAGAAAATTACGCTCGTAATGTGATTTCTGATGTGGAAGTAGAGTTTTATTTAATTACCGGTGGATTTTTGGAAATGGCTCTTAATACATCTATTGCTAGTAATTTTAAAGCAATGTGGGGCTGTCGCTTTCACTATGCTGCTGATGGAGAAATTAAATTTATTAAGCAGCAAATGACTAATACTGAAAAAACCAGTTACCTTTACTATTTATCTAAAGGAATTGATTTAGATAAAGAAAAAGATTTAATGTTTGCCTATATTAGTATACCCGACGAGCAATTACATATTCCCTTAAATCAGGTGATTTATGTTGGAGATGGTGCATCGGATGCTCCTTGTTTTGCTGTACTCAATAAAAATCATGGAATAAGTATTGGATTATACAAACAAAATGATAGTCAAGAGTGGTCAGAACAGAAGAAAATAGACATTAATCAAAGAGTTGCAAATGTTGCAGCACCTGATTACACTCAGAATTCGGAATTAATGCAGTCTTTAACTTTAGCTGTCGAAAGTATTTGCAAAAAGATTGCTTTAAGTCGGCTAAGTGTAAAATAAACACCTTCTTCAGGAGAGGGCACAATAGCGATAACAAAGTTAAGCCGGAGCGCGATCGCTTAACAGTGGTAATGTTTTTGGGTGGTTGGAAGTAAATATCAAAAAAGCAACTTCATTTTCCCACAGTCGATAAAATAAGATTAAAATGTGGGTGCAGAGTAAGAGTATGGCACGGGATTTATTTCATAATATTGTCAGGTCTGCATTAGAAAAAGACGGTTGGATAATTACAGATGATCCGTTGAGTATTCGTAGTGGTGGAGTTGATATTCAGATTGATTTGGGTATTGAAAGACTTTTAGCAGCAGAAAAAGGTACAGAGAAAATAGCTGTTGAGATAAAAAACTTTGTTAGTGCTTCCAAGATTTCTGAGTTTCATATGGCACTGGGGCAATTTATCAATTATCGTACAGCATTACGTTTGGAAGATCCACAAAGAATTTTGTATTTAGTAGTCCCATCAACGATTTATGATGATTTTTTTAATTTACCTTTTACTCAAATAATTGTTAGGGAAAATAAACTTAAAGTTATTGTTTACGATGTTGAGAAAGAGGAGATTATTTCATGGAAAAGCTAGAAGAGTATCGAGAAAAAATTAAACAAATATTAACTACATATTCTCAATATAAGCCTAGTTATGGAGAAGTTGAAATAGAAAAAATTTTTGATACTGAACGTGACCACTATCAAATTCTTAGTATCGGATGGAATCATCAAAGACGGATTTATGGTTGTATGATGCATTTAGATATTAAGAGTGAAAAAATTTGGATTCAGCAAAATACAACAGAAGTTGATATTGCTAAGGAATTGGTTGAAATGGGTGTACCAAAGCATGATATTGTGATTGGTTTTCATACCCCCAAAATGCGTCAATTAACAGATTTTGGAGTAGGTTAAAAGCGAATTCCTAATAGTCCACCTTCTTCGCTTTCATCTGTAAGTTTAAACCTTACAAAAGAATCAAAATGGAAATCTGCTGGAAATTCAGACTCTGGAATCATATCTGAGTTAAAAGTACATATGTACTGAAATCCGCATCTTCTCGACTCCCTGTCAGCTAATTGGAGAGCAAGTGCTACTTGTCTCTCATCTACACCATCAAAAATCGTGCTGTCATGAATAAGTATACGTGGTGATGGATCGCGTTCAAATTCAGACCAAAGCTGAGCTAACATCAAGTCGTAACAGAATATCTTCATGTTATCAATTCCTCCGCTTCCATCGCGTCTAATATCTACTCTGAAACGAAAGCCATTGTCACCTACATCAATAACTAATGTTCCTGGAGCATTGTAAAGGAATCTAGAATTAGTATTAAATAATTCAATAGCACGTTCTACTTGAATATGACGCTCCTGATTGTCACGACGTAAGCGTTGTAATAAGCGTTCTTTCTTAATCTTTAAATTACTTTTTCCTTCCTCAAACTGCTTTAGTTCTTCTATACGTTTATTAATTTCGTTTAAGTTAGCGACTTTCTCTAAATAAAGCTCTTGCAGTCTTGTATATTCTTCCAAAGCACCATGAGTCTGTAGTATTTCTAAAATAGAAGCTCTTTGTTCAGTTTTTTCTCTGATAGAACTCTCTCTGGAAGAGATATCACTTCTAATAAGCTCAATTTCAGTGGATAAAAAATCGCGACGATTTTCAATTAGTTGATGATGAAAAGCCTCTACTTCTTCTAATCTACGAACTACTAAATCTGAAAGCGCAATTCCCGCATTCTGATATATATTATTAACATCATCAGATGATGGTTCCTGCTCTGTTTCAAGACTAGCCTGATAAAATTTCAATAATTTTTGATTTGAGATATTTTTATTAGTTGCGTCATGAATTTCTCTAGTCAACTGATTAGCTCTTTCTTCTAATTCATGGTATTGAGGAGCTACATGAAAATTACTTAAAGCTAGCTTCCTCTCGCGTATTTGTGACTCAATTTGAACTTTCAAAGCTTCAAGTTCACCTAGAGAACCAAATATTCCGATAGCTACTCCAGTTTCGGTATTTTTCTTAAGTTTGTTGATATTATCTAACAACTTTTGTTCATCTTTCAAAAGCTGTAAATCTCTAGCATTTTCCCAAGCAAGTCCTAATAGAAAAGCATTATTTACTTGCTTATTCCACTCCGGTTGCTTCCTATAATGTTCAAAAGGTGTTGAAAATGCATCTTTCCCACGACGTATAAAGTAGGGGATTAAACTTCTAAAAGTAGGTTGGTATTTTTTATCTTCATTATCACTGGAAAATCCAAACATTAGATTGCCTAATACAATCTTCCATTCCTTAAGACTGAGAACTTTTTGTCCTTCTTTTTCTTTTGGCTGAATACACCAGTTAGCTGTATCTCCCTGTATTATAACGTTTGATGAATTCTCAGTACTTCGGAAAACTGTTATAATGTTATTTAGGTTATTAGGAAATATTAGTTCTAGACTAAAAACCCAGCCACGTAAATCTTTAGAGCCAAGCCCTTTTGCTCTTGGTAATGTAGCTCCAAGACAAAAATGAATAATTTCAATTAAAGTCGATTTACCAAGACCATTACGAGAGTCTTTTTTTCCAGACTCTTGCGTCCTATCTGCCAAGACTACGTTAAAATCCGATGTAAACTCAACCGTTTTGAATGAAGAATGATTGCAGCGAACAGCATTGATCATCAGCGACACCTGTAAAGCAATCCTTCATTGATTTCTACAGCCCCAATAGTATAGAGAAAATCGAGGGTTAAAACAAAGCGTTCAAAAGTTCCAACTTCAGGCATAGTAGAAACATCGCTCCACAAAGATGACACCGTTCTAGGCTGGTACAATAGTTCTAATATTTTAGCACCAACCCCTAACAATGAGTGACTTATGGAAATATGTTTAGTTGGAAGAATCATCGTTCAAACAATTCACATTTTTCAAAGAAATAGTATAGTACTGCTAAACCTGCTGCTCGTAGATTGTCATCCTGACTATTATTGCAGGAAAACTCGTGTAAAGAATATAGCAAATCATTGCCTTTTAAACCATTTGCCCTAAATTTCATATATTCTTCAACAAATCCTGCTTTTAATTTTTCTGCAAAGTCAGGGATTATTTTAACCATATGTTCCACGAAATGACTCACCATATTAGCTTGTATTACTCCTGTCATAAGTCTTTGTTGAGCCATCCCTGTAAGTTCGTTTTTTGACATTTTTTCAATTGGAGGAATGATGTTATAGTTGCTTTCAGTAGGAAGAGGCATACGAAGAATTCCATTAGTAACCATATCTAGTTCAACAAATGTAATCTTTGTCATGGCATTATTAAGGGATTCTTGCTCAGCAATGCTAGGTAGAGATTCAAGCTCACTTTTATAATTGAGAATACTATTCTTGACTTCTTCAATTTGCTGTTCTAATTTTTTCTTCTCCTTTTCGTCATTCTCACAACGTTTTTTGTCTTCTAATTTTTTCTGTAATTCTAAATCCTCCTTAATATGTTCTTTCAAATCTTGTTCACGCTGCTGATACGAATCCACTGCTTACTCTCCCTGAAATCGCGTAAGCAACTTTTGCCAAACTGCTTTTAAATCTATTCCACTTCCAAGCTCTAACTCACCTTCATAACTTAGTAGGATAGGAATAATAGGTAGAGAAATCTTCAATCTGTGCTTTGTATCTAAACCTGGAGATTTGATGATTTCAGTTACTTGTTCTTGATTAGAGGGTAAACTGATACCACTTTGTTGTAACTTAGCGATCGCATACTCTGTATTCTCAATAATCTGAAGCATCTGTGCTTCTGGTAATCGATTGTCATCAATAGCACAGATAATTTTCTGTACAGTAGTTAATTGAGAGTGATTCAGTTTTTGTATGAAAGCCTCAATTATTTTTTGTTCGGTTTTCTCATAACGTACTAATAGTGATTGATGTAAACTGTCCAAATCTTGGTGAATATCAAATTGGACATTCTTAAGAATGTCCAATTTGATATTCATTTGCTGTAGTTGCTCAAGAAAAGTTGGTTTATGTATGGTTATATCGTTACTCAATTGTTTTGTTAACTCATCTAATTCTTGTTGATAGCCATTTGCAGATTCTTTTAATTTTTCAATTTCTTTTTGATACTTAATCTTGCGACGTGGATCATCTTCATAGCGTAAAGTGTCTTCATATTTTTTGAGTAAATCGAAGTCTTGCTGAATATGATCTTCCAAATCTTTAAGTCTGATCTCTAAATGTGTAGACATAGTTACTAAAGCTTTTGACTCTAATAAAAAGAAATATTTTGATGAAGTGTAACACTTTTGACATTAACTTAACTACTTATCGATATCAGATTATCTTCTATCTCTACCTCTATATATATTACAAGCATCTTTTATATAAACTTGTAACACTTATGTATGTAACTTAGTAAGTATTATAAAATACAAAAAAATAACTAAAATTTTAGTTTAACAAATTCCCGACTCTATCAAACAAATTAAAAATGTAATGATTATTTAGTAAATAAAAACTAGAATCACAAAATCCAAAATGACATACCTTCAGGGGAAAGTAGTATTAGTCACAGGTGGAACCAGAGGAATAGGTAAGGGAATAGCGATCGCTTTAGGGGAAGCGGGAGCAACCGTATATATTACTGGACGGGGTGCGGAAAAATCTGATGTGGGTGGTGGTATTACTGGTAGTTTAGATGAGACCAAGGTTGCGGTGGAGGAGGCTGGTGGTGTATGTATTCCGGTACAGGTGGATCATAGTGATGATGAGCAGGTAAGGTTACTTTTTGAACGCATTCGGGATGAGCAAAATGGATTATTGGATGTGTTGGTGAATAATGTTTATTCTGGGGTACGTGCTTTAAGAAATTCTCAGGGAAAACCTTTTTGGGAGTGTGATTTGGGTCTGTGGGATGCGAGTAATAATGTGGGTTTACGGAGTCATTATATTGCGAGTGTTTTTGCAGCTAGGATGATGAGTGAACATCAGCAGGGATTAATTTGCACTATTTCCTCCTGGGGTGGGATGTCTTACATCTTTGGTGCAGCTTATGGAGCAGGAAAAGCAGCATGCGATCGCTTAGCTACGGATATGGCTGTGGAGTTAAAGTCAAGTAATATTACTTCTATCTCACTTTGGCCCGGTATTGTCGGTACTGAGCATATTTCTCAAATTGCATCTGAAGTAAGTAGGGAAGATAATAATGATCCGATGAGTTTAGTATTCCAGGATAAATATAACTGGGAAACTCCTCTGTTAACCGGACGGGTAATTGCAAAGTTAGCAGATGAGGCAAATATAATTAGTCATACTGGAAAAGTTCATATTGTTGCAGAATTAGCTCAGAAATATGGTGTGGTAGATAAAGATGGTAATCTTCCTGCATCTTTGCGTTCCTTACGGTTTGCAATCCCATCAGTGCTACCGAGTTTAAGAAAGTATTCTTGGTTAATCCCAGATATAAAAGTACCTTGGTCATTATTATTACTTCAGGCACTGAGTTCTCCCAAAATTTATTAACTCCAGGACTTACGCAACGAAGATTTGTCCGAAGCGACGGTCACTACGTGTAGGAAAGCGTAAGTCCTGTACTAATTACCCATTACCAATTAACAAAATAAACGGGTGCATCAACTCCCAAACACAAAAATGGATTCCACTACATAAACCTTTTGAAGCAAATACAAAAATTATCTAGTTAAACATTTATGCTTTGCTGATGTAATATAACTGAAAATTATATGCATTTAAAGCATTTGCCAAGTACTACAGAGTCAGAATAACCTGAGATTTACCTGATTTTTTTATATTCATATTAAAAAAAATTGCCTAATAGGAAAAAATAATTATGATAAATGTAAACAATTGTAAAAATGACGTATTAAAGACTAGAAACATTATTTTTACCTAGCTAAACTAACAGAAAGCGAACATATACTGTTATTTTAAAAAATAAGGTGTGGCGTAGTAGCCTAAATGATTCCATTACTGTTAACTCTAAAAAACTTTTTAAGCTATCGCGATGCGACCTTAGATTTTCGCGGTTTACATACAGCGTGCGTTTGTGGTTCTAATGGGGCTGGTAAATCATCTCTTTTAGAAGCAATTACTTGGGCAATTTGGGGGGAGAGTAGAGCCACTTCTGAAGATGATGTAGTTCAAACTGGAGCTAAAGAAGTTAGGGTTGATTTTATTTTTGAAACTAGTCAACAGGTTTATAAAGTTATTCGGACTCGTCGTCGGGGTGGAAGTAGTGCTTTAGAGTTTCAGGTGGAAACACCAGAGGGTTTTCGTTCTTTGACTGCGAAGGGTTTGCGAGCAACTCAAGAACTAGTTTTAGAACATATAAAATTAGATTACGATACTTTTATTAATTCAGCTTATTTACGTCAAGGACGTGCTGATGAATTCATGCTCAAACGTCCTTCGGAAAGAAAAGAGATTTTAGCTGAATTGTTAAAGTTGAATCAGTATGATGATTTGGAGGAAAAAGCCAAGGAGTTATCCCGTCAGTTTAAGGTTAGAGGAGAAGAATTAAATCGTTCTTTGGATTCTACAAAAACTCAGTTGCAGCAAAAAGAAACAACTCAACAACAAAAAACAGAATTAGAAACACAGATTAATCAACTGCAACAACAACAGGAATTTAGCAAAATTGAATTGCAAAGCTTACAAAATGTTCTACATCAGCGTCAAAATTGGGAACAGCAGTTAAGCTTTGTTAGACAGCAATTTCAGAATTTAACCCAAGACTGCGATCGCTTATCTCAAGAAAACTCGGCTGTTGGTTCTCAAATATTAGAGTTAGAAGGTATCATCGCTCAAGTAGAAGAAATTAAAGAGGGTTTTGCTCAATATCAAGGTTTGCATTCCCAAGAAGAGGGAATGAGTCTAAAATTTGAAGCATACACCCGCGCTCAACAGTTACGTCAACAGAAGCAGCAGCAGTTAGATAGACAAGTTAATACTATAGAAAGACAACTACAGCAAACACAAGCTCAGTTAGAAGCTGTAGTACAACAAGAACAGGAAGTAGAACGGACTTTAAGTAAAATTGACGAGGTAGAAGTTGCTTTAGAACAGCTCGGTGCAGCTCGTAAACGTTTATCTCATTACGAACAATTACAACTACAGGTTTCCCCCTTACTACAGCAAAAAGCTCACTTGCAAACTCAAATTGATAGAGTACAAGCAGGTATAGTGGCACGACTAGAACAGTTGCAAGCAAGCCAAAATCAGCTACAGTACCATACTCAGCATCAAGGACAAATACAGCAAGCAGTAATGGATGTGGCAACCCAAATAGAAGAAATGGATAAGACTCGCGTTTACTTACAGCGATTACAGGAAAAAGGACAGGAACGTCGCCATTTTATGGAACGTTTGCAGGCACAGCAGCGAGAGTATGAAAGATTACTAGGAGAGTTGGAGCAGAAATTACAAATGCTACAAACCCCTGATGCTGTATGTCCTTTATGCGAACGTCCCTTAGAGGAACATGACTGGAATACAGTAGTTTCTAAAACCAGAGAAGAACACAAAGATACCGAAGGAAGACTCTGGGTATTTCGAGACCAAATGGCTTGTTCGGAAAGAGAAATTCAGGTATTGAGACAAGAGTACCGGGATGTATCTAAAAAACTATCCCGTTATGATTCCCTACGAGAACACCGAGGAGAGTTAGCAGCAAGGTTAGACTCTTGTAGCGATGCAGAAAAGCAATTAGAGCAATTAACTCAGGAATTGCACAATTTAGAAAAAGCTTTGCAGTTAGGAGAATATGCTCCCGACACTAAAAAGGAATTAGAGCAACTCGAAGAATACTTGCAAGAACTCAACTATAATGAGCAAGACCATGCTTTAGCCCGTAATGAAGTAGAAAGATGGCGTTGGGCAGAAATTAAATTAAGTCAGATTAAAGATGCAAATAAACGCAAAGCACATTTAACTGCCAGAAAACCAGAATTACAAGCTCAAATATCCCAGCTAGAAACTAGAACCCAGCAAGAATCAATAAACTCTGAATGCGCTCAAGAAATCGCTGCTATTGATACTCAAATTAACCAAATCGCCTACGATAGGGAACAACATCATCACGTACGTGTAGCCCTCAGACAAGCCCAATCATGGCAATTTCGTCACCAACAACTGCAAGCATCCCAACAGCAATATCCCCAACTGCAAACCAGAATGCAAGAATTGCAGATATCATTACAGGCTCGATTAGAAAGAAAAAAAGAACTAGCCTTACAAATAGAAGATATTATTCACAGACTACAAGAAACCGCCAACCCCATCAATCAAATTCAAGAACTCGAACAACAAATGTCAGCCCGTCGCGCTCAACTAGATAATTACTTATCTCAGTTTGGACGTTTAGAGCAGCTCATACAGCAACTTGAAAACCTAGAAACTCAATCCCAACAGCAGCAACAACAATTACAATCTTGTCGTCAACAGCACCGTATATATCAGGAATTATCTCAAGCATTCGGTAAAAATGGCATCCAAACCTTGATGATAGAAAACGTTTTACCCCAGCTAGAAGCGCAAACAAATAACCTTTTATCCAGACTTAGTGCGAATCAACTACACGTACAATTTGTTACCCAAAAAGCTAGCAAAAGTAAAAGTAAAAAGAAAAGTAAACTAATAGATACCTTAGATATTTTAATCGCTGATGCCAAAGGTACCAGATCCTATGAAACCTATTCCGGTGGTGAAGCCTTTAGAATTAACTTTGCCATTAGATTAGCATTAGCAAGACTCCTCGCACAACGTGCAGGTGCTGCACTACAACTATTAATAGTAGATGAAGGTTTTGGAACCCAAGACGACGAAGGGTGCGAAAGACTCATCTCAGCAATTAATGCGATCGCACCAGATTTTGCTTGTATCCTCACTGTTACACATATGCCCCATTTAAAGGAAGCCTTTCAAGCCAGAATTGAGGTTAATAAGACTCAGGAAGGTTCTCAAATACAATTATCAGTCTGACATCTACAAATACAGGACTTACGCAACGAAGATTTATCATTGCGACCGGAACATAGTGTAGGGAAGCATAAGCTCTATCGAGCAGACTACGTCAACGCAGGGTTTATTGCGATTACGTCGCTATCGCTCGTAATGACGGGATTACGTTGATT
>JBCCDM010000182.1:0-11720 GCA_039030795.1 Cyanobacteria bacterium P01_A01_bin.84 | reverse complement strand
ATGTAATTGGGGATTCGACATTTTTTAACTTTAGTCAAACTCCTACTGGAAGTGATAGTTCTATCGATTTAGATAGCAAACTTAAAGGTGGAGTAGCTGCAATAGATACTATTTTTGATAATACTTTTGTTAACGATCCAACTTTTGCTTCTCTTTTCATTGAAGATTTTGGGTCTGGTTATGATGGTTCTTATCAGGGAAACAGTAAAGTTGAAAGTAAAATAGTAGCTAGTTTTGATATTGCAGCCAAAACAACTTTCTCTTTCGATTTTTCCGCAGAATTGGAGCAGATAGCTAAAGAAGTTGAAAATCCTGATGCTGAATATAATTTCGCTAAATCTAAAATTGGTTTTCTGATTATAGATAACTCCAGGCATAGACCCAAGATTATAGATTATTTTGGTATCAAAGGAAAATTAATCACTTCTAATCCCACAAGTAATCTTAGATTGGATAGTAGTCGCAGAGTTACTATTGTCGATGACTTTAAAGAAACTGATATTGATGGGAATAATGGTACAGACTCTCTTTTTAGAAGCGTACTTGGTACTTACGAACGGAAGTTTAAGAAAGCTAAAAACATTACTATAGTAAAAATTAATGAAAGCGACATTACATTAAAAGGGGATACTTTAATAGGAAAACTTGGTGAAGATGTTATCTATGGAAGCATAAAAAAAGATACACTCAAAGGTACCAAGGGTGATGACAAGATTTACGCTAGTCTAGGAAACGATAAACTAATTGGTAAGCATGGTGATGACATCCTTGAAGGTGGTCAAGGTAATGATAGACTCAAGGGAGGTAAGGGAAATGACCAACTCAATGGAGGTGAAGACGATGATATCATCATAGGAGGTCGCGGTAGTGATATGCTGGTTGGCGGCGCAGGTGAAGACGAATTTATTTTTCATCGCAACAATTTCCGTAGAAATGATATTGATACCATTGAAGACTTTGAATTAGGCAGCGATCGCATTGTTTTGAGAAACTGGGGTAACTTTAACTTGGATTCCTGGTTAGATGATATGTTTAGCCTAGGGAATATAACCGATACCAACGATGGTGTCCTTTTTGAGTTTGAGAATGGTAGGCATCAAGGACAATTACTACTTAATGGTTTAACATCTTCTCAAGTTAATAGTTCTATGTTTATGCATAGCGGAAATAGATACGACTGTTAATATTGTGAAGAAAAATTACAGTTATTTAGTATAGCTTTTAATAGTATCTTCTTTGATTAGGCTGAGTATTTTTAATTAGTCAAAATATTACTATTATTAATTGTAGGTAAGTCAGCTTTAATATTTCAACTTCTAAGAAACACATTCGGTTTTGAAGATACTTTTTAGCGATCGCTTTTCTGTCTCGACCGTTAATATCAAGTCCGGATAATTAGTTACGATAAAAAGTGCGTAAATGTTTATCATTCAATATCTCGGCGTTAATTTTATCGTAAGTGTTCAAGCGGACATGATATAACTCTCTCAAACTTTATATTTTGTCTTTAATTGAAAACCCAGTTTCTTGAAGAAACTGGGTTAGGAAAACTTTCTTTAAGTTTGTTAATTCATATCTTGCACCAGGAAAGTCATATAAATAATACTTCAGTATTCCTGAAAGCCTAGGACTGAAAGTCCCAGAATTATAAACAAATCCCTCTAAAAGAGGGCTGAATATCTTGTAAAACAAGTATTATTTATTACTTTATATTTTATACTTGACTATTTATACGTATAGGTGCAATATTTGAGCGACCCACAATGTAGGCATTCTGGTATTCCTGCATTAATTCAGTTCCACCTCATTCATGACAAGTTAAGATGAAATTAATTATGTCAATTCGCAATTATCTTTAAAACTTAGGTTGATGTAAGGTATAAAATAAACTTTAATACTTAGTTTTTAGCGCAAGAATGAATTATTCATTAAAAAATTTCGCCCTTACCTCACCAAAAATTGTATTTCCTACATCGTTTCAAAGGTAATTTTTAAGCATTATTGCTTATTGACAAATGGTTTATGAGCTTAACTTGTCACCAATGGTTCCATTTTGTAATGAATGAAACTAGCACAATTTTATCGGTTGCCTAAAAGCTTTGCTATATAAGGGTTTAAAAATGTGCAAGTTTAGAAGTTAACGAAGTTAACTAGGACTTTGTGGAGGAGTGGGAATAGTTATATCTATGGATGTTACTTGTGCTGAGAGTTGAGAAAGTGGAGGGTTAATTGCATTTTGACTACCTACAACTAAAGTCACAAGTTTATCTGATTTGAGATATTGTTTTGCTACTCTCTGAACATCTGCTGAGGTGGTTGCTTTCACTGCTTTTTGATAGTCGAAAAGAAAATCTTTAGGATAACCGTAATACTCGTAGCGCATTAAACGGGATAAAGTTTGAGCGGGGTCTCGAAAGTTAAAGACAAAGGAATTGAGTGTAGATTCTTTGGCAAAGTTAAGTTCTTTTTCTGTTACAGTTTCAGTTTGAATACGTTTAATTTCTTCTTGTAATGACTTAATGAACTGTACTGTAGCATTAGAACGGGTTTGCCCTCCAGCGATAAACATTCCCGGATAGTCATAACGAGGACTCCAGTAACCATATACAGAGTAAGCTAAACCTTGACGCGATCGCACTTCATTAAATAATCTACCACCAAAGCCATTTAAAACACCATTCATCACATCCAAGGCTGGATAATCAGGACTTTTGAAATCTCCTCCTAAGTGTCCCATCAGAATATTACTTTGGGTAAGTTGGGATTGATTTACAAAGAAGATACCGCTTTCTTTTGCTTGAGATACTGATGGTAATTTAAATCGATCTAACTTGGGGTTAGCTTTCCAACTACCGAGATTTTTCTGAATCAGAGATTTTATTTTTTCAGAGTCAAAATCTCCTTCTATACCCAAAATAATATTATTAGGATGGAAATACTTTTGGTAAAATCCAATCAAGTCTTCACGAGTAATATTCTCAAGGGTGGAATATTCAACTGTACGTCCATAGGGACTATTATTACCGTAAACTAATTTGCGAAACTCCCGACTGGCAATAGAATTAGGGTCATCATTACGACGAGCGATCGCTCCTCGTTTTTGGGTCTTTGCTAACTTCAGTTTATCTTCAGGAAAGGCAGGCTGTCGCAAAACTTCAGCAAATAAATCAAATACTGTATCTAAATCTTCTGTAAGAGAATTAAAAGAAGCACCACCAGAAGTTTTACCAATACTGGTTTCTACCGAAGCTGCTCTTTGCTCTAACATTTCGTTAAGTTCGTCAGCAGGGTGGGTTTGAGTTCCTCCACTGCGCATAACTGTACCGGTTATTTGTGCTAACCCAACTTCTTTTGTAGGTTCCCAGCGATCACCTGTGCGTACAATAGCGCTACCATTAACTAATGGTAGTTCGTGGTTTTCCATTAAGTATATAATCATACCATTATCTAGGGTATAACGTTCATACTTAGGTAAATTTATTTCCGGCAGAGGTTTAAAATCTAGCTCAGTGTAGTGTTTTGCTTCTGTTGCTGCTGCTGAGAAGTTAAAGGTAAATAGTAAAAAAGCTACAGTCGCAATCAGAGTGCTAATGAATCGTTTTCCACTACTGATATTAATTTTCCACATCTGGTTTACACTCTGTTTGTAATTTTTATACCTATTCATACTTTTTGTCTACTTTTTGCTTTTCAGATAATGGGTAATTCGTAACAGCTACATGATTTATTTTGAATTTTGAATTTACCTTTCCCAATCTCCAAATGAATTCCTCTAGGATTATTTCTGTTTCGACAACAGTTTACCAATGGTGCGATTATCTGCTGTAAATGTAATACTTGCTATCCTTTGAACATCTTTCTGGGTTACTTTTTCAATCTGTTCTAGCTGTTTAAACAAGTTACTCCAAGAACCCGTTTTAATTTCATACTCTAATAATTGCTGTGCCATACCCATATTAGAGTCAAGAGAGCGTAGAAGTGCAGCTCTAGCTTGAGTTTTTACCCGTTCTAATTCTTGTTGGGAAACAGGTTCTGTTTTGAGTTTTTCAATTTCTTGTCGCAAAGCTGTTGCGACTTCATCTACTGAGCGACCGGGAGCAGTAAGTGCATAAAACAACATTAAATTTGGGTATTTATCTCCAGGAAAACCACTAAAACCCTGAGCTGTTAATGCTAATTGCTGCTGTTCAACTAAAGATTTATACAACCTAGAAGTTCTACCACTAGTCAATAAGCTGCTGATAATATCATAAACTGCATTATCTTTGTCTGTAATCGCCGGACGACGATATCCTTCTAAATACCAGGGTTGAGAAGGTAATTCTAGGCTGACTTCCCGTGTTTCTTCCTGTTGTGGTTCAGGATTGATGTTTGCTGTAGCTTTTGACTTCTCTTGAAATCTCCCGAAGTAGGTTTTGGCTAATTTTTTTACTTCAGTAGGATTTACATCTCCTACAACTGCAATAGTTATATTACTAGGCACATAGTAAGCTTCAAAAAACTTTTGTACATCATCTGGTGTTAAATTACGGATATCTTCGTCATAACCAATCACTGGACGTTTATAGGGATGAACTTTGAAAGCTGTGTCAATGAATTTCTCAATCATCAACCCGATAGGAGAATTCTCTACTCGCAGACGACGTTCTTCTAAGATGACATCTTTTTCTTTATAAAACTCTCTACGAATTACTGGATCCAAAAATCTTTCAGATTCTAGAGACATCCATAATTCCAACTTATTCGCAGGAAAACTATAAAAATATTTAGTAGCTTCAGCAGAAGTTGTAGCATTTAAACCTACTCCTCCGGACTGTTCTACAATTTTTCCTAACTCATTTTGCTTTACTAGTCTGCCTGCTGCAACTTCTAAAAGTTTAAATTTAAGTGTAAGTTGTTTTGCTTCCTCTTCTTTCCCCGCAGTCTTTGCTACCCTAATTTGCTTATCTAATTCTTCTAAACGCTCTAAAAGCTGCTTCTCTTTCTCGTAATTTTCTGTACCAATTTTACTGGTACCTTTGAAAGCCAAATGTTCTAGAAAGTGAGCTACGCCAGTTTTACCATCTGGCTCATCTATACCACCCACATTAGCATAAGTCACAAAAGAAACTATAGGAGCGCTATGCCTTTCTAAAACAATAAACTTCATGCCATTATCGAGACGAAATTCCGTCAAATTCTTAATTACTCGTTGTAAGTAAGGTTGAATCGAACTTTTCTGGTTTGATGGAGTCTCGGTTCTAGCAAAAGCTAAGGAAGGAAATAAACTCCAAGAAATAAAAGTCAGTGCCAGCAGTAAACTGAAAATTCGAGAAAATGTTTTTACTGGGAGTAGTTTAGTAAAAACATTTCCAATTGTGACTGAGTTGGCTGAAAATTTTGTTAGAGAGTGTAAAGAGTGCCCTAAAGTAGTAATTCCCAGACTTTGAGACTGCTCCTGACAAGGAGACTCTATATTTACAATATATCGCGGAGGTAAAACTGCCGGAGCAATGACAGTTTCTGAAACATTTATTCTGTGAAACACTTCTAGTGAATCCTCAGAGCTACTACAACTCATTTTTAAATATTCCAAATTATGACTTCTTTCGTGCTTTTTAGAAACTTGCTGCATTTGGAAAAACTTTATAATCTTCCTCATAGTCCTTCTTATACCAAAGATATTCCCTTTAAGCCTTGCTTCAAATGATTCAATCATCACTTTCCTTTGTATTTCCCACTAATGTGGATATCCCAACGCTTTTGACTCTTGACTTTTTTTGGTCAAGAACAACGTAACATTAATAATCAACTTCAAAATTTTAGGACAACCACTAGGTATAATCATCAACGAACATTAAAACCAAGATTAAAATAAAGATTAAAATCAAGATTGAGATAAAAGCTTCCTTGCTCATAAATATAAACAAGTTGTTACATAAGGCGTTAATCTTCCATTAAACTTTTCTTACTTGTTGTATTTAACGTAAGACAATAACGCTACGAGTCCAGTTCCAAACTTTTCTTCACTAATTCACTATAATTTTTATGACAGCGTACAAAACTAACCAAACCTCAGAAGCGCAGACACGCGATCGCATTTTAGAAGCAGCACGAAAACTATTTGCGAAAAAAGGGTTTGACGGTACCACTACCCGGGATTTAGCCCAAAATGCAAAAGTCGCAGAAGGAACGCTGTTTCGTCATTTTTCTAATAAGAAAGCTATTCTGGTAGAAGTTGCAACTCAGGGTTGGGTAGAAATCCTGACTGACTTGCTGACAGAACTTAGTGAAATGGGTAGTTATAAAGCTGTAGCACAAGTCATGCGCCATCGGATGTGGAATTTACAGAAAAGCTCCGATTTGATGCGAGTCTGTTTTATGGAAGTACAATTTCATCCAGATTTACGGGATCGCATTCAGTCGGAATTAATTAATAAAATGACTGATGTCTCTGAAGCTTTCTTTCAAGATGCGATGAATAAGGGAATTTACCGGCAATTAGACCCTAAATTAGTTGCTAGGGTCTTTTTAGGAATGTTTGCTGTTGCTGGCTTTTCTTACAACACTCTTGCTGAACCTGACGCATCCCCAAAAGAAATGCAGCAAATGGCAGAAGGATTAGCTGATATATTTCTTAATGGAGTATTGAAGGAAGAACTTAAATAACTAAAAGCGTTAATGGGATGGGAGAAATAACTTCAAAATTCAAAATTCAAACTTCAAAATTCAAACTTCAAAATTCAAAATTCAAAATTAAGAGTTTATTAATTACCCATTCCCATTCCCATTCCCATTCCCATTCCCATTTCCATTCCCACTTCCCAATTACCAATTACCAATTACCAATTACCCAAGTATCTTCGCTTGCTCAACCCACTGCTGTACAACTTCTACAGCAGGACATAAATCTCGTCTTTGCAGCGTAGCCACTTGGAGGCGTAAAATCTGTTGATGTAGTCTGTGGGGTGGAGTTATAGCTAACTGAGCCACGGAAGCAATACCGGAGTGTAGTAATAAGCCACAATACTGGAACCCAACAGTAGGTATCCGTGCTAAGTCCGCTAGAGCTATCCATTTATTTATATATTGGATATGTATCTGTAACTCTTTTGCTAAAACTAATTTATCCTGTGGAGTTGAAGCAAATTTTAATAATCTGGCTGTAGTAGATATATTGCGATCGCGTAATTGAGTTTGCTGGTCTATGCTTAATCCTGGCAATTTCTCAATATGCCAGTTACAAGACTTAACACCAACTACTTCTGATTTCCGTGGAGGAGACATTGTTTTATTCGGTATTCAGCAATAAACATTCAGCAATAAATATAGCAAGGTTGACCTACGAAGGAATAAATTAGATAAAAAATTTCTTAACTATCTCAAAATAGCCAAAAAGTTTATCAAATAACATTTTACAATCACCACCTCTGAGTTTCGTGGCTATGATAGTCCAAAATTATAAAAATACGAATTAAATGTATGCTTTTCTTGACAATTACCTGCTTATAGAGAATCAAGTAAATTGATAAGTGATGAATAATAGCAGAATAGTAATAAGTATTTTTGAAATAATGTTTTAAATAGAATTCAGTATTTACAAATGGTAATAGTCAACTCCGGTGGAATTAAGAGTAATTGCATAGCTTACTTTAGAGGCAAAATTTCCCATTATTTTTTAGATATATAGCTTTATCTTTAACTACAACATTCTGTTTCCTTATTACTTTATGCTTTTTTAAAAAATAATTTTTCTCCATCTTTCTGCTGGCAGTAACGTAGAGGTAGGAAATCTTATCTCCAATGGAGAAAATGTTGTACAAACCCCAAAGTAGTAACATAAAATTCATCAAGAGTACTGTTGCTGTTGCTACCTTGATGATAATTTCTGTAGGATTGGCTAGCTGCCGAAATAGACAAAACAGCTTTAATCGTCCTACTCAAACTCAAACACCACAAAATAATAACCCTACCATTTTACCTAATACAAACCGAGACTCAGATTCTAATAGTAGGGACAATGATAATAATAATGATACAAGGAGGGACTCTAACGATAGAAGAAGAGACTTTAACGACCGAAATACAAATACAAGGGATGATAATAATCGACAGAGAAATGATAGAAATACAAGGGGTACAAATCACAATCGCTCTCATCCCTGTAATTTTTAAACTGTATTCTACGTACTATTTGAACAATATGGGTAGAATAAGTAATATTAATTTGTGAATTTCAGAATGGTAGTAAACGAATATTGGGTGTAGTCTACCAATTTCCAGCTTTAAACTCGTAGACCAAAATTTAGTTAATTATCTTTAAGAAGGGTAAATCGATATTTTATTGGTTAATAACTAATAACTGACAGCACGATAGGAACCAGAAACCAACATAATTGATATATATAGCAACAGATTCTGCGTTATCTTACCCTTTATTATGCTGACAAAACATACCTCCTACTCCTTAAGGGATACTTTATATCAACGTCGTCAACGCCTTAGCCAACTAATTGACTTTCCCGTAATTATCTGGTCAGGAGGTCGCAGTCCTCGTAATTTTGCAGCAAATGCTTTTCCTTTTCGTGCTAGCAGTCATTTTCTCTATTTTGCTGGACTTTCCTTACCTAATGCTGCTATTCGTTTAGAAGCAGATAAATTAGAACTTTTTACTGACGAAGCATCACCAGGTAGTGCTCTTTGGTATGGGAAAACACCAACTCGTGAAGAAATTGCCCAAAATATTGGTGCTGATGGGGCTTATCCTTTAGAAGAATTAAAATCACGTTTGCAAGGTGCTGCAACCATTGCAGTTCAAGATCCAACTACCTGGACTCAACAGTCACAATTACTTGACAGATGGATATTACCGCAAACTCCACCTCAAGGAATCGATTTAGCTTTAGCACAAGCAATTGTAGAACTGCGTTTAATACATGACGAATTTGCATTAACTCAATTACGCAAAGCTGCTGATGTTACAGTTTCAGCACATAAAGCCGGAATGGTAGCAGTAAAGACAGCTAAGACAGAAGCAGAAGTTCGTGCAGCCATGGAAAGTGTAATTATTGCCCATAACATGACAACTTCTTATAACAGTATAGTTACTGTACATGGTGAAGTTCTTCATAACGAAAAATATCATAATCTTTTGCATCCAGGGGATCTGCTGCTTGCTGATGTTGGGGCTGAAACCGACACTGGTTGGGCTGCCGATGTTACGCGGACTTTACCTGTTTCTGGAAAATTTTCATCTACACAGCGAGATATTTACGATATTGTTTTAGCTGCTCATGATGAGTGTATTGCTAAAGTTAGACCTGGGGTAGAATATGAAGAGTTACATTTAACTGCTTGCAGTATCATGGCAGAAGGTTTAGTTAATTTAGGCATCTTAAAAGGTAACACTGAAGAATTAGTTAACGCAGATATTCATGCACTTTTCTTTCCCCATGGTATTGGACATTTGCTAGGTTTAGATGTTCATGACATGGAAGACTTGGGAGATTTCGCAGGTTATGAAGCAGGTAGAGAGAGGAGCAGTCGTTTTGGTTTAGGATATCTGCGTTTAAATCGTCCTTTACGTGAAGGGATGCTAGTTACCATTGAACCAGGTTTTTATCAAGTTTCAGCAATTTTAGATAATCAAGACGTGCGATCGCAGTATGCAAAAATTATTAACTGGGAACGTTTAGCTAAATTTAATGATGTACGGGGAATACGTATAGAAGATGATGTTTTAGTTACTTCTGAGGGTCATGAAATTTTAACTGCGGCACTACCAAATAAAGCCGATCGAGTAGAAGAATTGATATTGTAGTGTTATTAACCGCTATAAACCCCATGTTTATAATGTTCTAAATATAAAATTTTACCATATCGAGGGTAAAGCTCCGTCACTCTTAGGGCGAGGAGAAGGTCAGTCGCTACGCTCCAATTCAAATTATTAATACCCTACGGGAACATTTTTAACGAACAAAATTCAAAATTAACCCCACGTATAAATACGGGGGACTTGAAGTAATGAGGTGCGGGAGCACATTTTTATTTTATTCCCAATGAATTAAGAGGCTGGTATCCTCTCTTGGTGGACATCCTCAAGCGCCATGCGATGGCGCGAGGTCGCACCGCTTAATTAATCAATTAATAGTAATTTATCTTCTCTTTAATGCCGGAATGGAGGAATGGAGGAATTGTTTCGGTCAAGTTTAGGACATTAGACATCTCCGAAAAATAATACAAAAGCCTTATATCGCAGGGTTAATACCTCATTTCCTACAGAGGTATCTGTATATTATGAATATGGAGGAGTTTATCACCAATTACTAACCACCAAACTCCACAGTTCAAACTTCATCCTCAAAAATTGCTCCTCGTTGCTTTAAATCTAGCTTCATTTCGTCTGTAAGTCCTTTATTTTTATCAAACAGAGTAAATTTTACTTTTGTCCCTTCAAGCTTAATATTGCTCAAGTCTGTTTCCCGTAAATCTGCACCTGCAAAATTTGCAAATCTTAAATCAGCTCCACTAAGATTCACTTCACTTAAATTGGCACTCTCAAAGCAACTATTTCTTAAATCTGCATTTTCAAAACTAGTTCTCTTCAAATTAGCATTTTTGAAATTAGCTCCAGCTAAGTCTGCACCATAGAAATTTACATCACTTAAATTAGTCTTTTTAAAATTAGCATGATTAAGTTGAGCTTTCTGAAAAGTTGTATTTTTCAAATTAGCATTTTTGAATTTAACACTACTTAAGTAAGCATGACCAAAATTTGTACCTATTAGTTGAGTATCGTTTAAATCACCATTCCATAAATAAGCGTTACTAAGGTTTGCATAACTTAAGTCTGCTTGATTTAGTTTACAACCACTCAGGTTCGCTCCACTTAAATTAGCATTAGCTAAACAAGCTTCCTTAAGATTTGCAGTGCTAAGGTTTACTTCTTGCAAGTTAGCATCACTCAGATTTGCGGCAAAAAAATTTACACTACTAAGATTTGCATATTTTAAATCGGCATTGCTAAGATTTGTATTAATTAATTTCGCATCGCACAAATTAGTGTTAACAAATATTGCTTTAGTAAGGTTCGCATAAGAAAGATCGCTACTGCTTAAATACATTCCACTCACATCGACACCAATTAATTCAGCATAGCTTAGGTCTAAAATCAGAGTGTTTTCATTCTTCAAACTACTTATCTTGGTTACATCTTTACAATTTGTCACTGAATTAATATTATCCCCCCTGGATATATCTAAATTGTTATTATCCCAGCCTTGATGATTTTGGTTTTTAGTTTCTTGCAAAAAATTACTATTATTTCCATCTCCAATCCCTGCTTCCAAAACCCGAACATATTGTCCCTGCCTCTCCCATAGCGATCGCAGAATAATTAAACAAAAAATAGTACTTAATAAAAAGCCTGGTGAGCTTTTATAATTTACCAGGATAGTAATCATATTGATAGTAAACAGAATAACGGGCACGATTATCAACAATAATTCTATGACTAATTCTTTATGAAAATACTTTTTACGACTGGCTAAAGTCACGCTTAACACCTCTACTATCCATAATAGAACCATTCAAAGCAATAAAACCCAAATTTAGATCGTTACCTAAGTAAAACATCTGTGTCAAAAAGCACTTTTATCTTTTTATTAATATCTTTTATAACTTGAGTACTTCAATATTTATCGGTATAGGTTATTTGCTTAGAATTAATATTTCTCTAATAT
>JBCCDM010000181.1:0-11830 GCA_039030795.1 Cyanobacteria bacterium P01_A01_bin.84 | reverse complement strand
GTTATCAACTATTTAACCCTTCAACTGCATGGTTTATACTACACTAACCCATGCTAAATTTAATTAAAACTTTCTATTTAATCCCCTTATTTCATATCTTGCACCAATAAAGTATAAACAAATAATAAATACTCAGTATTCCTGAGAGCCTAGGGCTGAAAGTTCCAAAATTATAAATAAAGTTCTCTAAAAGAGGACTGAAGAAATCTTATAAAATAAGTATGATTTATTACTTTATATTTTATTTTTAACTATTTCAGGACTTACGCAACGGAGATTTGTCCAAAGCGACGGTCACTACGCTACGTATAGGTTTAGCAATCCCAGGATTTTTGCCTTACCTAGCGCGTTAGCTGTGCAAAGACGGAGTCTGCTCGTGCTAAGCTTATACGTCGTAAACGTAAAGTCATTGGGGACACGCGGAAGGGAAGGAAGCATTAACGTCTCGGACGGAATTATGTCGCTTTTGCGTAAGTCCTATATTTATACGTATAGATGCAAGATTTGAGCAACCCACAAGGTGGGAATTCAAAATTCCTTCTGCAAAATTTAACTCCTCCCTGTAACGAATGAAACTTGTACATTTTTCGATAAATTTTAAAAGCCTTATATAATAAGGCTTATAAAATGTGCAAGTTAGAAGTTATTTCAATAGGTGATTATCTAAATCCTCTTTCTTAATTTATTTATGAGGACTTCCTTATTGCCTGTTATCCTTTTCCTATTCCCTTTTACTTACATTGAAAAACTATCTTCTCTTTTTATAACCATTTAGTAATTCATATAACGACAAAAGCTTAAAAAATTATATTAGATAAAATTTTAGTCAATAAAGTTTTCATTTATTCATAATTCTCAATCGGATTGGGATAAATAAGAAACAGAAAATAATTGACTTAGACAAGTCTTATTTTTACATCTTTACCCTTTTCTCGAATCCTATTGCTATAATTCTAATATAGTCAAAAATATAAAAGAGTGGATACCTTCAACCCACTCTAGAAAAAAATTATACGATACTTATTTTATTTTTGTGATTAAAAAAACTAAAAATCTAAACTGACGATACTACATTAGCAGTCATATTTTGAGTTGCTTTGAGCATATGGTAAGTAATTAATAACTGGGTTAGAGCCAAAGGATAACTCTTTAAAGTTTCACCAGTAGTCCCAGCGACCTTACCTAATTCCGGATTACTTTCGCGATCGCATACGCTTTTCAAATTAGGCATATCAGAACAAATGATCTGCTCTAACTTATTTACTTGTTCTAAAGTCGCATGACGATCCACATCTAAAACATCCACTGGTTTACCCATATCTCTATCTAATCCTAAACGAATAGGAGGTGTAGAAGAACCATTTGAAGCATGAATGATTTCAGAAAAATTAGGATGAGGAATTGTAGGACGAAGTACTAAGCGGACGTTAAGACTACCATTAGTTTCAATATTTTCTTCTTCTGGTGGATAAAAACTAACCACTATATCCGACCATTGACGTTGGGGACGAATGTATGCGTCAGAATCAGGTTCGCGCTTTCTGAGTTGTTCTAGCACTTGCTCTGCATCGTAACCGCGCTTTTGAGTATCTCGTTTAACTTTCCATTGGGCACGCAAAGGTTCTGGTGGAGCTAGATAAGCTTTCACATCATAGCATTCTCGGGCAGTACGAGTAGAGTAGCCGAGTAAACCCTCAACAATCACGAATTTTCTAGGCTTAATATATTCTGGAGGGTCAAAACAGCCTGTTTTATGATTGTAAATTGGTTTGAGGATGGATTGTCCCATTCTTAGCAAAGATAAGTGCTGTTGCATAATATCTAAATGATTACAGTCAGGGTGAATTGCAGTTATACCAATTTCTGCACGCTGCTTGCGGTCATATTTGTGATAATCATCCGTACAAATTATCGTCACGTTGTCAGGACCCAAGACTTGAGCAATACCCTTAGTTAAAGTCGTTTTACCAGCAGCACTATCACCTACGATGCCAAGTATAATCGGACGATTCATCCTTCCCCCTTATGCATAAACCTTATTTAAAAATTGTATGATATTTTACTGATTTTATAATATTTTTATATCAATGGCTTATTGAATGTATCTTCATGGGTAATGATTTGGTGTAGTAAGGCTTATATTGTAAAACTTTGTGGCTGATTACTTCTGAAGAATGTCTTCGTGTACTAGTAGAATCAGTTTTGAGTTGTGAACTATTGTAATTGAAGCAAAAAATGTCTATAAAAACTTTAGGATTAGGGGAAGCTCTACGGGATTATTTGCTATCCGTCTCTGTGAAGGAAGCTCCGGTATTGATAGAATTACGTCAGGAAACAACAAAGCATCCCATGGGGATAATGCAAATTTCTCCAGAACAGGGACAGTTTATGAGTTTGTTAGTCAAGCTTATAGGAGCAAAGAAAACTTTAGAAGTGGGTGTCTTTACTGGTTACAGTACCTTAGCTGTAGCTATGGCGTTACCTACTGATGGTAAAGTTATAGCCTGTGATAATAGTGAAGAATATACATCTATTGCTAGTCAGTATTGGCAAAAAGCGGGAGTAGAAGAAAAAATAGATTTACATATTGCTCCAGCAATGGAAACTTTGGATAAATTATTAGAACAACGAGAGGAAGGTAGTTTTGACTTTGTTTTCATTGACGCTGATAAGAGTAACTATGATGGATATTACGAGCGATCGCTTCAACTTGTGCGTCAAAATGGATTAATTGTTATCGATAATGTACTTTGGTCGGGAAAAGTTGCAGACCCTGAAGTACAGGATAATAGAACCAATAAAATTCGAGATTTAAACCAAAAGTTATATGAAGATGAAAGGGTGACTTTATCTTTATTACCTATTGGAGATGGTTTGACTTTGGCTATGAAGAATTAATTTTTGGTAATGGTGAGTGGTAAAAAGGTTAAAGGGTATACATCAATTAATTACTCCCTCACTTATTGGTTCTGTTTCTTTTTATCTTCTAAACGCTTTCTCTTTCCTGGTGTCAAACTATCAAAACAGTTGGGACAAGAGATTCCTTGTTCATATTTAGGGGACGATTTATCAGTTTCTGAAATTGGGTACCCACAACCGATACACATTTCGTAATTACTTGGTTTCAAACCGTGACTAACTGCAACACGTTGATCGAATACAAAACATTCTCCTTCCCATAAACTTTCTTGGGTGGGTATTTCTTCTAAATATTTGAGAATACCACCTTTAAGATGATATACCTCCCTAAAGCCTTCAGATAACATCAGGGATGTAGCTTTTTCGCAACGGATACCACCAGTGCAAAATAAAGCTACTTTTTTATGTTTTTGTGGGTCTAAATTTTGACGGACATATTTGGGAAATTCTCGAAATGATTCGGTTTGAGGATTATGCGCTTTCTGAAAGCTTCCTATACTTACTTCATAATCATTACGAGTGTCTATAACTGTTACATCTGGGTCGGAAATTATTTCATTCCATTCCCTCGGAGTTACATAAGTACCAACCTGTTTGTTGGGATTTACCGATGGAATACCTAAAGTAACAATTTCTTTTTTTAACTTGACTTTCATACGTCCAAACGGCTGAGAATCTGTATAAGATTCTTTCCATTCCAAGTCACTTAAACGGTGGTCAGAACGTAAAAACTCTAGTACAGAATCAATCCCTGTACGTGAACCTGAAACAGTCCCATTTATACCTTCGGATGCTAGTAATATAGTCCCCTTTATATCCTCTGCTTGACAGTAGTCTTGTAAAGATTGCTGTTTTTCGGCAAAGTCTGCTAATTTGACGAATTTGTAGAGTGTTGCAACAACTAAGCTCATAGATTCAGTTATCGGTTATCGGTTACGCTTGATGTAGATTAATTTTATTTTAGCTGTTGGCTTTTGACTTTTGGCTTTTAAATTTGAGCTTTACAGTGTTCGAGGTAATAGCTTTCTTAATAGCTAAGGGCTTTATAATATACAAAGTCCTATAAAAGGGGACTAAATAAATATTACTTATTACTCACTTTATATATTCTGTTTCACTATTTATACATCAACTCAAAAGCCATTATATATTTGCAGAAAAAAATTACATAAAAAATGTAGAGATATCAAATTTAACATCTCTACTAAAGATAAGCGCTTTTTTCTGATTGTTTTAACTTTTCTTGTATTGGCTAATATTCCCGTGAAAACAAACCTAATATAGGAGACAAAATGATCCCGAATACAAAACCACCAATATGTGCCCAGTAAGCAACTCCTCCCATTTCTCCAGTCATGTTAGCTGCTGCTTGTAAACTGTATACACCTGCAATAACATTTTGAATAAAGAAAAAACCTATAGGTATAAATGCCGGTAATCGGACGGTGAAGATAAAGCCCAATAAAATAAGAGTATTCACTTCAGCTCGTGGAAAACGAATCAGATAAGCACCTAATACTCCAGCGATCGCACCACTTGCTCCTAATGAGGGAATGGCAGAACCAATATTAATTACATATTGGCATAAGGCTGCTAATGCGCCGCAACTTAGATAGAAAAATAAATACTTTATTTTCCCTAAGCGGTCTTCAATATTATTGCCGAACACCCATAGAAATACCATGTTTGAAATTAAGTGCCACCAACCCCCATGTAGGAATTGGGAACTAAATAATGTCACCCATTCTGGAATTGCTTGATAAGAGGTTAATTCAAAAAATTCGCTACTTAGCTGTCTGGGTATGACAGCATACAATTGAAAGAATTCTTCTATTGCTCTACCATCAAGAACAAATAAACTGGTTGATAAACTGATTTCATGAAGAAATACTACAATATTTAAACCAATTAAAACATATGTTACGTAGGGCGTTTCTCGCGTTGGGTTTTCATCGTATATAGGGAACACAGATGCTTTTCCTAATAAACATGACTAAGAGCAATATAGCTTGTACAGTCATGTGAAACTAAGTATAGGGGGTTTCAAGTGATTTTTTTTTGGTGAATGATTGATGGTGAGTGGTGATATCAAGTCGGCTTAGTTAGTTACGATATGACGCTATTGAAAAGATGGTAGTGCCACTTATTACTCATTATTCACTATTTAATCCCCGAAAATATTATAACTGTTTAACCAGATATAATATGAGTGGTTAAATATCAGCACTAATGCCAGAATTTTAAGAATTTTAAATTTATCTATTCTTGTTTACCTTTCCCCTTTAACTAGTTGTACCAATATTCCTCTTCAGATTTGTCGCTAAATAAACCTAATATTGGTCCTAAAATTGCACCAAAAACAAAGCCTCCAGCGTGTGCCCAATAAGCAATACCGCCACCTTCCATGCCGATATTGGTAGGTGCTTCCAAACTCGCAATACCGTAGAAAGCTTGCTCTAAAAACCAGAAACCTAAAAACCAATATGCAGGAACGGTAAAGGTAGGAAAAAATATACCTAAAGGTACTAAAGTTAACACCTCAGCCTTGGGAAAACGAATAATATAGGCACCCATAACTCCAGCGATCGCGCCACTTGCACCCAAAGAGGGAACTAAAGAACCTTGGGAAAAGAACCACTGTGCTAAACCTGCAAGAATACCGCATCCTAAATAAAAAACAATGTATTTAATATGACCTAATTTGTCTTCGATATTGTTACCAAAAATCCATAGAAACAACATATTTCCACCTAAGTGCAAAAAACCACCATGGAGAAATTGGGAAGTAATTAGTGTTGTCCATTCTGGTATGGGTTGATTTATTGTCTCACCAGCAAAGCTTAAACTTAATTCTCTAGGAACTATAGCAAAAAGATGGAAAAAACCACTTAGTGCTTGTGGTGGTAGGCTAGTTTCATAGAAGAAGAATAATACATTTAAAGCAATCAGACCAAAAGTGACGTAAGGGGTTATTTTGGTGGGATTATTATCTCGAATTGGAACCACAAATGTTTTTCCTAAATTTATATGCGACTAGGTTTACAATACCCAACTTTCTGATTAAGTACGAATAGCCTGTGGATAGAGTTAATTTAACAAATAACTTAGTCTAGAGATTTAAATTAATACTATAGGAAATTGTATAGGAAATTTAAATACAAATTAAACATAATGGAAGTAGCAAAAGTCTCGCGCTTAGATAAAACCTTGAAAAAATTAGAAGAACGTCTGCGTAGCTTGGTTGGTAAGGCTATCCACGATTATGGGATGATTGTTGATGGTGATAAAGTTATGGTTTGTTTATCTGGTGGTAAAGATTCCTATACCATGCTTGATATTCTTATTAGTCTCCAACGTCGCGCTCCTATAAATTTTCATCTTTTGGCGGTAAATTTAGACCAGAAACAACCCGGATTTCCTAAAGAGGTACTTCCTAAATATTTGGATTTTCTCAAAGTTGACTACCGCATTGTTGAAAAAGATACATACAGCATAGTGAGGGATATTATCCCCCCAGGTAAAACTATGTGCGGTTTATGCTCGCGTTTGCGTCGGGGTATCCTTTATCGAGTTGCGGCTGAGGAAGGTGTAACAAAAATAGCTTTGGGACATCATCGAGATGATATTGTAGAAACCTTATTTTTAAATATGTTCTACGGTGGAAAATTGAAAGCCATGCCTCCCAAACTTGTTAGCGACGACGGTCAACACGTAGTTATTCGTCCCCTTGCGTATTGCTCGGAACATGATATTGCAGAGTATGCAGAGATTCGAGAATTTCCGATCATTCCCTGCAATCTCTGCGGTTCCCAAGAAAACTTAGCAAGAGTTCAAATCAAACAGATGCTGCAAGCCTGGGAAAAAGAATATCCTGGTAGAGTGGATAGTTTATTCCGCAGCATTCAAAATGTTACACCTTCCCATTTAGCTGATATAAAACTTTTCGATTTTCTGGGTTTAAACGGTCAGGATTGATAGTTCTAAATTCAATGCTCAAATATATCTTTGTACAATAGTAAATCTAGAGAAACTATAGTCGGCAAACACTTAAAACATTCCATCGCTAAATCTAATCTTCCTTCCCGTTCCAGCATAGCCATTAGCTTTTTTCTCAGACTAATGAGATAGCGTACATCATTCGCAGCATAGCTTAACTGTGCTTCTGAAAGTCGATCTGCATTACCCCAGTCGGAACTTTGAGAACTTTTATCTAATTCCACTTTTTCGAGTTCTATTACTAGCTCCCTTAAACCATGACGTGGAGTATAGGTACGAGCTAACTTACTAGCAATTTTCGTACAAAATATGGGTTGGACGTGGATTCCTAGATAATGACGCAGGGTACCAATATCAAAACGAGCATAGTGAAATATTTTCACAATATTAGTCGCTTCCAAAAGTCTTTTCAGATTAGGAGCTTCAGTTTGTCCTTTCCCAATCCGAACGGCACTAACTTTACCTTTAGGGTCGCATAATTGCACCAAACACAAGCGATCGCGTTGGGGTATTAGACCCATTGTTTCCGTATCTACTGCTAACGCATCAGCCTGTAAATACTGATTGAGAGTCTCATCGTCAATATCGCGATCGCATACGATAAAGTTATTTTCTTGATTGCGAACTTGAGAATCTTGCATTTCCATGAATAATCCAACAATAACAGTAGTGTGGTTTATCAGCTAGTTAGAACACTACTCTATTGTGGGAGAAAACTTAAATAATTGAACTCACACCAAATTTATGGGTGTGAGTCTTGAGTGTTGGATAGAACTTACAGGTAGCTAAAAGCTACACATATTTAATTTCCTATAAATGTTGAACCGGAGAAGATAATGTGGCAGAACATGCAAGTTATTTACTGCGCAAAAAGATTTGGGTGAGATACACTTCTCTTTCTTCATTGATAGCTACACCAATACCCGTTAAATCATAATTACCCACAATACTTTTATAATGACCGGGACTTTCTAACCAACCTCTTACTGCTTCTGCTGCTGGATCGTTATATCCTTGGTTAAAGGCTACATTTTCTGCTGCACTAGTAAAGCGAAGAGGAATAGAAGTCACTCGCTTCTCAAAACCATTATGACTAAAAGGAACTTTTTTCTTCGCCATATTCAAGCTATGGACTCTTGCTTGTTGAGATATACCTACATTGAGTTTCAATTTTGATAGTCCCTTAGCAGCACGATAGCGGTTAATCTGCTCAAATATTACTTTTTCTAAATTACTAGTTTTGAAATTAGAACTAGAAACAGCAACCGAGTTAGAAGGAATATTAAGGGGTTTATTATTACTAATAACTTTTGTAGAACTATGACCTGGTAAAGGAGTCGAAGTTAACCCACTAGTAAGAACAACCGTGCCTAAAACAATACCAAATATAGCTTGTCTAATCATAGAAGCTTACGTAATTTTTACTATTAAATAACAATTAATGTATTGAGATAGTTTTTTAGTATACTAATACACTTTTAAGTATTTGATGATTTAAGAAGTTGCAAAAAATATTTGCATATTTATATATACCAGTCAAGATAAGCTTATTCCTGATATATCGGCATAAAGTAATTGAGAATCCATAGTAAAAAAATCATGAAGGAAATTAACCATAACAGTAATTCTCGTGGTTTTTGATAATTAGTAAAGCCAAAGTTTTTACTGAGGTATTATTTTCATAGTTAAGTTAGAGCAACATTAAGTAGCCGGTATTATAGCGTATTTTTTCTAAATTCAACTAGTGTTACGAGAAATCGGTAAAAATCTGATGTTTATCTGCTGTTTATAAAAATAGGACTTCCACAATAAGTAAGTTTTTTATCCTTGAATAAATAGCGATCGCACCTGCTGAATTTGGTTTTAAGTGGTAGCTTATTCCTTTAAAGTTGGGGAAAATAAAGGTTTTATATGTTGCGATTTCCATAAAAAGGTGGTCTTAATGAAATTTGTATGTTTCATCAAGACCACCTTTGTATGACAATATAAGGATTTAGTAATATAAAAAAAGATTAATCCTCACCTAGTTGGAATTTCAATCCAAAATTCTGTTCCACAACCAGGATTTGATTTACATTTCAAAATACCTTTGTGTTTTTCTACTATTGTTTGGTAACTAATTGATAACCCTAAACCAGTTCCAGTTCCAACTTCTTTGGTCGTAAAAAACGGATCGAATATTTTGCCTTGAATATTTTCTGGTATACCGGAACCGTTATCGGCAATACGAATTATTACGCTAGGAATACTATGATTAATTTTGCTAGCTTCGGTACTTATAGTAATAGTTTTACTGTTTTTATCTTCAGAAGAGCAATTATTATTTCCATTCACTTCTAAAGCATCAATGGCATTACTTAATATATTCATAAATACCTGATTAATTTGCCCTGCGTAACATTCTACAAACGGCAAATTAGCGTAATTTCTAATAATTTCTATTCCATTACTTTCAGACTTAGCTTTGAGACGATGTTGTAATATCATCAACGCACTATCAATACCCTCATGAATATTTACAGATTTGATTTCGGCTTGGTCAAATCGAGAAAAATTTCGTAAAGATAAAACAATTTGCCGAATTCGGTTAGTTCCGACTTTCATAGAATTCAGCATTCTCGGTAAATCATCAATAATAAATTCTAAATCTATTTCGTCTGCTTTTTCTAATATCTGTTCATCGGGTTTGCTTTGTTTCTCTTCATACAAACGAATTATACTTAATAAATCTTCTATATACTGATTTACATAGTTAAGATTGCCATGAATAAAGTTAACTGGATTATTAATTTCATGGGCTACCCCAGCAACTAATTGACCCAAAGAAGACATTTTCTCGGTTTGAATTAATTGAGTCTGAGCCTGTTTGAGATTTTCCAGTGTATTATTTAGTTGTTCTGTTTTTAATGTACTTTGAGCCAGTAAATCTGCTTGTCCGAGAGCTATAGATAGCTGAACTCCAACTTGAGTAATAAACTGAATCTCAGAATCTTGCCACTCACGAGGGCGATCGCACTGATGAATGCAAAGTAAACCCCACAGTTGTTTACCCTTCATGATTGGTGCAGTAACTTTGGCTCTAATCTGAAATGGTTTCAGAATTGCAATGTGACATTCTGACAGACCTGCATTATAAATATCAGGGACTACATGAATTCTTCCTTGAGCATATTTACTAGCATAATTTTCACCAAAACAATGGTCTTTAATTTTAGCTGCGATCGCAGAAGGGATGGTATCAGTTATATCTTCAGTAATAAATTCCCCTTCGTTATATTTAGAATCGGGATCGAAGCGATATACCCCAACCCTGTTAGTATTAAGGACTTGACGAAGTTCCCTAGTTACTGTTTGAAATATCGTATTTACGTCTAAAGACTCGCGAATTTTTGTAACTACATCAAATAACAGCTTTTGCTGCTGATTCGACTCTTGCAGTTTAGCGGTTCTTTCACGGACTTGACTTTCTAAATTTGCATTGATATTTTGTAATTTTTTATATAGTTTATATTCAGCGATCGCATTTGCAAATCGTTTACCTAGTTCTGTTCCTAATTCAATATCTTGAGCATTCCATTCATTAATTTTAGCTTGACATTCTTTCCAAGTATTAAAGGATAGACTAGGATAAGCTTGTCTTATGTCTCTGTCATGCTGTCCAGCCCAGAGGGTACATACTTCAAATTCGTTTTTAAATATACTTAAATACCCATAAAATTGCTCGCGATGTTCGAGAGGGATGATTAAAATACTGCGAATTCTAGTGCCTTCAAAAGCTGCTTGTATATTTTTTAAGCTAGGTGTTTGATAAATATCTGAAATTGCCCAAAATTTATTATAACTATTATTAAAATACGCTTTCCAAGTCTGACATTGCTCTAAATGAGTATATCCAGGTAGTTCGTCCATGATTGGTTGTTGATTGCAAGTATAAACCTGAAACTTACATTTAGAATCGGATTGACCTATACAAGTCGCATTTGATGTAGTCTTACAATTAATATAAAGTCTTCCACCAGAACCACCAAAAGCAGATACAGTTTCTTCTAATGCAGATTGTAATTGTATTTTTTCTAAAGAATGTAATAGATAAGAAACCCGATTAATAATGGCTTCCTTTTTAGCTGTTTCTTGTGCTTGACTTAAAAGTGTATTGTGAGCGATCGCAACTGAAATTTGCTCTCCAATCATTTGTATCGCTTCTATTTCTTCTTCAGTTACAGAGCGAGGTTCACTATGATGAGAGACAACTAAACCCCAAAGCTCTTCTTGATAAATAATGGGTGTTACCACAGAAGACTGAACACCCATTGCTTTCAGATATTTAACATGACATTCATCTACTTGACGAGAGTAAATCTCTTCGGATACATATTCTCCATCTGAAGTCTCGCAAATCGGTATCTGGCTAATTGTTTGAGTTTCAACATTAACTATAGAACGGATTCGCGATCGCATAAATAGTTTACGACTCTCGGTAGGAATGTCATCAGCAGGAAAGTTTAATCCTAGTAAAGAAGGTAAACGATTATTATCTATAGACTCAGCAATAACTTGACCGCTATCATCTCCATGGAATTTGTAAATCATGACGCGGTCAGTACCTAAACAAGAACGTAATTCTGTTGCTGTCAAAGTTAAAATATTATCTAACTCTAATGAACGAGAAATACGTTCTGCAATTCCGCGTAATAATTTTTTTTTCCCATTTTTTTTGCCAAAATCGTCTTTTATATGTTGTTCTTTGCTAAGAGTCATTACACTTTCCAATTTTATTAGATGATGGAATCTATTAGAGACACACTGTATCTATTAAAAATATTGTCATTCTTTATTATTTTTATTGTCCTCAGTGATTACACTTATTAATAATTATTTTTGGAAAATATTGAAGTTTATTTAAATATAAATACCG
>JBCCDM010000180.1:0-11975 GCA_039030795.1 Cyanobacteria bacterium P01_A01_bin.84 | reverse complement strand
CCTATTTTATCGTATAAACTAGCCAGTTAATGATGCTTGCATTTACATCTTATTAGCTAGCCACAGTAGGGCTTTAACAGTTTTTGGAGATGTCTAATGGGTAATTGGTAATTAGGGAAAGGATAATTAAATAATAGCTAATCTAGATTGGGTGCTATTGCGGATTATTAAGGGAAACGTTAGTTATAAATTGACCTTTTTCAATCGCCGCTAATAATAAATAATTAAGTAATGTACGAATTGCAATAATCGCAGTCAATCTCGCAATATCGTTCCAGTTCGGATTAATAGTGGTTGCCAGAATACTCCCACCAACTAATATACTTAGTCCTAATGAAAAAGAGTAACCCATTTGCAGACGACTTTCTAAAAATGATTCTTTAGTATGGGACAAAGAAAAAGCCGTCCTTAGGTAAACGAGTAAGGCTTTGATAATACCAATGGATATCACAAAGAGCGCAAGCAATTGACAAATATGAACTGCTACAATGTTCAAATTTTTTACTAAAATTTCCATTAAGATTTTTGTAATCTATTTTGGCATTTATTTGGCATTCAATTATAAAGCCTTTGGAAATATCTTATAGTATTCAATGCTTATATTCAATTCTTTATAATTTTCAACAATAGATATTCTCCAGAAATTAAATATGTACAATTTGAAACCCACTTAGAGACGTTAAATTCAACGTCTCTAGATTATGAATGCGGGAGATATCTAATAGATATCTTTGGGAAAGAATACAGAGATGACTTACAAAAAGCTCTTTACAAGGGTTATAGGTCGAACATATTTGATTTCACACAGATATTTCATCAAAGTCTATATTGACCTTAGATATTTCTCAGGAAATAGAAAAATATAGAAACCTTTCTTTAAAAATATTTATAGGAGGGTTTTGGTTCCCACATACTTTAATTCCTGTAAATACCTATCTGGAATTTAAGAAAATCCCATCACGATTTAAGAAAACAATTGAAAAATAGTTCGTATTTTACTTACATTTCCCCTAGTAAATAATAACTTTACCTTTCAAGCAAACTATAAACAAACTTATCACTTTCAATTTCTTAGATTCATGATGGGATGACATCCTACTGTGATGGGGAAACTTTGATTTAAAAGATATATAGGTGAGAGGACAGGGAGTAGAGCAGTCCCCAATTCTAGTTCCTAATCCTCTTAAGCTCCTTTTCCCCCAATCATAAAGTTGATTGTTAACTCCAATAAGTTAAAGATTTATCTTGACCTCTATATCCTATAAATATAGACATAGATACTCTCGGACCACCTTTACAAGGACGAACAGCATGAACTTTTCCAGAGTCGAATAAAATTAGTTCTCCTGCTTCTGGTTGAATAACAACTGTGGGTTTGGGAAGACTTGCTCTATCTATAATTCCTTCATACTGATATTCGCGATCGCGAATGTTGTCTCGTTCTTGAGTAGAAGGTTTTGCATTCCAAATTTCTAATTCTCCCCCTGTTTCTGGAGTCCGGAGATAGATATTTGCAGAAAGTTGAGATATTAAGTCTTCAAAGGGTTTTGAGGGAGGAAGGACAGTATCGGAAACATCTCGCGATAAAATATCTTGATGGGGTGGTAATTCAAAATTATCTTCAAAAACTCTACCAATACCTGCAAGCATGGTACGGTTATGGACATTTTCAATACTACAACCTGCTAACCACATATCTCCTAAGTCTAATCTAAGTTTATCAATTGGAGATAAATAGGGACCACAAGCATAACGTAAGCTTTTGATTAAAGCAGGTGCTTTTTGATAATAGTTTTCTAACATATCCACGCTACCATTAGTTTCAAAAAAGGTAGTCCCTGTCCTTTGAACTCCTACATCAGGGGCTCTATGATAACGTTCTAAATTTTTCTCACGAATCAATTCTCGACTAATTTTCTCAGCTTGTATAAGTGGATAGTAACTAGGTATCCGTAATGCCAAAATTTTACCATTCAACAAATCAAATAAGTCTGCGATCGCCAAGGGATATGAGGTTCTAACAGTAGTAATTTTAGGTGCTTTGAGTGAGTGCATTTTTACTTTCCTATGTAGTGTATTTGACTTGTTTAATTTGCGAAGAAGTCGATAAACAAGTTGATAAATAAGTTTATTTCATCCCATGAAGGAGAAAGAAAATCGTGCACCTGGTATTCAAGTATCTAAAAATTGACAAGTGTAACCCTGAAATAATCGAGATGATTTGTAATGTATGATTTCTGATGTATTAAGTCAAGCCTTCGATCGAACTTTCAATGGAGATTTTGTACAGCTTGGTAGACACGTGGTAGATTCTCTGAATTTAGGAATTGATGTGGTATATATACTCTTGATAAATTCCTCAAAGAGCGCCCTCGTGACAAAATAGATGAAGTGGTGATGCTGTACTCGACAAGGTTTTTGTTTGCTCAAGCTAAAGAAATTAAGCTAAAGAAGTTAAGCTAGAGAAATTTTCATAGTGACATCATTGAAGTCGCGATCGCTTTTTGCACCAGTCATACTTTCAAAAGCAAAGCTAATATTCTTACTATTACCGTTACCGAGTTCCAAAACATTATGGTTTCTATCTTTATTTGCAGAACCTAGACCGAATAATGGAGTCATATTACCACTATTGAAATCACTTTGATTGCCATCTGGGATAATGTAAGGTGCTAAGAGACTATCACTTGGTAACTTTACTCTTAGATGCTGTTTGGGGATATTATCTTTAACCGCAAACTCAGCTACACTATTTGCGATCGCAGCTTGTGTATATTTTTCTCCATCTTCAGGGGTTAGTTTGTTACCGTTCAAGGGATCGACAACTGTTCCTTTGTCATCTATAACTTTGTAGAAACCTACAGAGTTATTTCCACCCTTTTCTCCAGTTAAAGTGATTTTAGCTCTACCGGATTTTCCTTTAGTACTGAGCAATCCATCATCAAAAGAATTATCTTTTGTAGGAACTAAGAAAACATCCTTCTGGAGATGGTCAATTTCGGTATTGAGCTTAATAATATCAGCATAGGTAGTCTGTTTAATTTCCTGAATCTCTTTCTTTGTGAAAAAACCTCCTTTAAAATCAGGTCTTTCATACCAAAAGCGATCGCCATCTCTTAGTCTTTCAAATTGCTCACCGACTATTTGTTGAGCAGTTTTTCCCATTCCAGAAGGTGCAGTTGCATCTTCTGCAAATAAACCGATTAGTAAATCAACGTCTTCCACTGTACCATAAAGCTTTTCTAGAGTCTCCGCTAATTTAGGGTCGGAAGTTATTTCATTAAAACTTTTGACTCTTCCTAAACCTAAACTATCTCTGACTTGATTATAATCAGCCAAACCTCTGTCCCTACCTCGTTGGATATTGGCAGCGTAAAGGTCAAAACCTACACCAGCAGGAGGGAATAAAGCATTACGTAAATCAAAAACTACATTCGTATCTACTTCGTCATCTAAAGTCCTTATATCTCCTCGTAAAATACCATCAACATCACTACCTTTGTTTACATTAGGTGCACCAAAGCTTGCTAATAATGGTATATCTCTAGTATTACCATCTTTATCGATAGCCTGAACTTTATTTCCTGTCTGACTATGACCAAAACGGAAACCAGCAGCATTAAATTCATCTGATATCTGGGGATTAGTCTTTGGTTTATACCTCTGGTAAGATTCAATGACATTTCCAATTTGTTGAGGTAGCCATTCATCCATAACTACTTTCTGATACTGGGCAATATTAATCTGACGAGCACGCTGGAAGATTTGATTATCCGACCACTTCGGATGTTCTTCAGAAAGAGCTTCAGCAAGACGATTGTGATTGCGTACCCAAACTGTATGTTGTACAACTAAAGCATCTTGTTCGCTAACTCGATCGTCACCAGCAAGAAAACCAACTCCCTGAAAAAAACCACCGCGCATCAATTTACTAGTATCTGCGGGTAAAAGGTCATCATTTGTAGCCTTAGTCTCATTTGGAAAGACTTTTAGTAACCCTCCCTTATAAGCTCTCACAGCATTATGAATTTTTTTCGTAGAACCATAAACTGAAGATAAATCTAGCCAGTGAGTCAATTCATTAGGAGTTTTTGCAGGTTTAGATTTTCCAGTTCCTTTCATAAACTTATCTCGAGGAAACTCAAATTCTAAACCACCATCTTTTTGCCTTTTAATAGTTGGTAAAGGAGGTGTATTAATGGGAAAATTTGGATCGTCTTTAGGGATATCAATATTAAAATTATTCTCTTTGAGAACCCCAGCTAAATTGATATCATGACTCACAAACTGACCAAAAGTCCAGTTTAAAGAACTTAAACCATTAGAACTTGGATTTGTCTCTCCTTTTTTTAGATTAGAAGTTGCATTACTTATAACACGAGCACTAGGACGATCCTTTGGATTAAGTAGTACAAATGGCGCATCAGGCTGATTACTCAAACTTTCTTTATTCTCGACCACCTCTAAACCATTACTAATTAGCCTTTCCTTCTCAGTTTTAGAGAAAATCGGGATCCCTTGACGCATTACAGGTAAACCATTTACACCGATTAAAGGTTCTCCTTCTGCATTTTTGGAAACACCAGCAGGAGAGGAAATTCCATCTTCATATTCAATCGGAGTTAAACGAGTAAAAGCACTACCTGTTTTTCCCCATTTCCTTTGTCTTAAATTATTTCTAGAACCATTAATCCTTCGAGTAGAAAATCCACGATCTCTTAAGTTTAATCGACCTTTAAGAAACGGATTATTTTTGATGATAGACATACTATAAGTCATGTAAACTACTACACTAAATTCTAGAAAATCCTTTTTTTGAACCTCGTATCCCATACTACTGGAAAACTAAAATCTATTCAGTATAAAGAACATAAGAATACCTGATGTGTTTTTTAAATTCATAAAGATAATGTAAAGAATATCTCTCAAACGCTATATTTCGATAAGTTTTTGATAAATATAAAGTACACTTTCTCAAGTGTCACATATATTAAAAATGCATAATTCTTTTTTTCTTAACCCATATATCAACCTATCTTTATCATCTAGATAATGTGCAGTTGTATAAGTGTCACATATGTTTAAGTAATAAGGTGTTTAGGTAATTAGGTTTATACGATCTGCATGAGTTATGAGAATAGCTGCGCTAATAATTTCTTCGGTCTCCCAGTCTCATTATTTAATGCCGGAATTTTGTATTTTGAATCGTTTTGGTCTTCCAGCCCTCATTATCTCTAATTTATTCACTTTTTTTCTGATTCTCTTCCCTATTTCCTTTCATTTCTTGAAAATAAACGAACGTAAAGTTAATTAAGGCATCCATTCCATAATAATACTGAGACGACGGTCTTTCCTTTGTTTGGTGTTTTGTTGTTGAATATCTGTAGATAGACGTAATTCTGGTGCGATCGCATAACTAAATGAAAGAGTAGTAAAACCTGCTTCTTCTATACTTGTAGGAGCAACCCAACTTTGAGTTAATGATATATCTGCACCCCCACCACGGGATAATACTAATAGTACTTTTACACCAAGATTTATTCCTGAAATAGATTCACTCTCGGTTTTTAAGTACCGATAACCTGCGATGGTAGCAAAATTTAGGTAGCCACCCATAGGACGTAAATAATACTGTGCGTCTGTACCATAACTACGGTATTTACTGTCAAAAGTAACTTGATAGTCACCTCGTATTGTTAAACGACTTACATCAGTAAATACGTCTTCAAAACCTAAATATATACCCCCAACGGAACGAGAAGGATACAAATGATACCCTATTCTAAATCTGGTACGGAAGCTAGGATCGTTACGAATGTCTAATAATACATTTGGTATTCGACGTTGCCAGCGTTGTAAAACAGGACTTTCTTCAATTATTTTCGGGTCTAAGTCTAGTTCTTTGGCTATTGATTGGTTTTCCTGGATATTATTTATTGGGGATATTATTTGTGACTTGTCTTTTAGCTGATGTTCTAAATTATTTTCTAAGTTTTGTGCTTCTGATGATGTAATTTTTGTTGTTTGAGAAAGCTGTGTATTTTGAGTTTTAAGTTGATTTTTAGCTTTATTGTTAACTGTATTTCCCCAAGTAGGTACAGTAAAGAATAAAAAACTTATTTTTAATCCCAAGCAGAACCAGAGTGAAGAGACTGTCATTTTTTTATCAACATTTTGAATCATACCAAATCTTTAGTATGGAGAACGCCAAAAAAATGGTTCTGCATGATGCAGAACCATTTTTTTATTTAGAAATTCACTAAGTTATAAAATCAATCAATATGTCCTGATTTTTACTTAGCGTGCCACACCATGGTCAGCACTAGCATCTATTGGTTTTGCTAAATATAGTTTCAGGAACTGCCAACCATTAGAAACGTAGTAAGGTAACTTTTGGAAGACTTGTAAGAATTTAGGAGTATCAGAATTTACAATTCCTCTTAATTTCTCATTATTAGTAACGCAAGTTTCCAAACGTTCGTAAAATTCAGGTGTATCTACATTCAACATTACAGGGAAAACCCTACCTGCGGTTTCATTGGTTTTTTCTATGACATACTTATCATATTCCCGTGCATCCAAACCGATAGAAGCGTAGAAATCTTGACGCTGAACATCATTAAGATACATAGTTCCAAATACCGAAAGTAAAAAGAAACGACACCACAAACGTGCTTTCCAATCATTTAAAGTATTTGGTTGCGCTCTCATGATGGCATCAAAAAAGTCACCATGACGGTTTTCATCCTGACACCAGTTCTCAAACCAACGGAAAATTGGATAAATTCTATCTTCAGGATGTGATTCTAGATGGCGATATATAGTAATGTAGCGCCAATAACCAATCTTTTCAGAAAGATAAGTAGCGTAGAAAATAAACTTCGGCTTAAAAAAGGTATATTTACGGCTCTTGGTCAAAAAGCCCAAATCTAGCGACATATTAAAATCAGACATCGCCTTATTTAAGAAGCCAGCATGACGAGCTTCATCTCTCGACATCAAGTTAAAGCATTCTGCTAAAACAGGGCTTTTACCTTTTAAGCGACGACCTAATTCCTTATATAATAAGAATCCAGAAAATTCTGCGGTACAGGAACGCTCTAGGAACTCAACAAATAATTTACGAGTCTCACCATCTATATGATCCCATGACTGGGCGAACTCCTCGTCCCGAACAAAGTGATGGCGATTATAATCAGCGCGGAACTCTTCGAGAATCGCCTGTAGTTCATCTTCATTCACTGAGATGTCCATCCGCGCCATCTCATCAAAATCGGTAGTATAAAAGCGGGGTGTTAATAGAGTTTCTTTAGCTGGGACTTTAACTCCCGGACGAATTTCTTCAAAACTTGGTTTTTTTAGGGAATCTACCATTTTGCGATCGCTCTTTTACCTTTTTTAGTGAAATGCCCCCGAAAGTTAAGGATGATTTCCTCCTAGGGTGCAACTGACTAGAATAATTCATTTCTATATACAATAGTCTACCAACGAAGTTTGGTGAGTATAAATGCGATTACGTTAAGAGTTGCAACAATCTTCAATTCCAATTGAGGAATTTCCAATTCACAAACGGTAGCAATACCTGAGAGTACAATATTCGGCGTTGCTTTTAAGCGATCGCCTATCACTAATTAATCATCCCATCACTAATTACCACTCACCAATCATCACCAAACCTTATTAAAAGTAAATATCATAAATATATAAGACATCTGAAGATAAATAATTTTGAGGGGATCGGAAAATATGAGCGCAGCAGGTAATCAAAGTACGACAAATAATAAGATAAATAAAAATATAGAAAACCAACATACAGAACGTATTTTGGTTTCGTACTTGCTATGTGGAGGAGTCTTTTTTGGTTTAGGAGGATTGCACCGTCTTTATAACGGTAAAATTGGTACGGGCTTAATCTGGCTATTTACGGGTGGAGTTTTTGGTATTGGACAATTTATAGATGTATTTCTTCTTCCAGATATAGTTAGTCAAAGGGAAATGCAGCTTAGACTCAAAGCTGGCTTATCTCCTACAGGTGTGCCCCAGCAACCTACTGTAGTTGTATCTCAAGTTCATCCTCCTGAAGAGCCATTAACAGTCAGATTACTTAAAGCTGCTCAAAAACACGGTGGTAGCTTATCTGTGACTAAAGGAGTTCTAGAAACAGGAGCTGATTTTCCCCTAGTTGAAAAAACTCTCAAAGAAATGCTCAAATCTGGTTATATAAGTATAGAAAACGACCCCAAAACAGGAGTCGTTATTTATAAATTTTATGAGTTATCTGATGAAGCGGTTGATGAAGCGGCTGGTGAACTAGCTGATTGAACTAGATTAGTTTCTTCCCAACCACTTTTGACCGTTGAGGCGACGCACAAGTCCAAAAACCATTAAATCGAGGTTAATTCTACGTTCGTCAATTAAGAAAGATTCTAAAGTACTAGGCTTTTTCCCTTCATTACAAGAGAAAGCTTTCTGACCCTTAATATCTTCATCAGGAAAATATATATTAAACTGACGCTTACCATCATACCAGTTACCTATCACCTGCCAGCATTCTGGAGAACCTTCTAAGCCCACAATAGGGTATTTTTGCTTAGCAAAAGATAAACAGAGGTCGTCTACACCTTCTTTTTTAATAGCTTCTTGCAAAGCCGGGATGTAATGGTTTTGCATGAATTCTTCAAATGGCTTATCTTCAACAGCCGGAGGTTTTTCCTTCTTTGCTGCGGGCTTTTTTGCAGCAGCTTTAGGTTTGGAATCTTCTGCACCTTCTTGTGCTGGTTTGTTTGGTTTTTTTTCTTCTGCCATTGCTGATAGTAATCCTTTTATCTCGCTAATAAAGAAGCGATGCTTCCAGAAAAGAAGTCTCCCAACCCGCTATATTGCTCTGGGATGTTGGTCATCTTCATTTTGACACAGCATTACTCACAAAGCTTGTTCAATCATTTCATTTATCCAAACTTCCACACTGTCACATTCCACTACAGACATTGTCTCTGCTTCGTCTTCACCACGTATTTTTAGTATCAGAGCAAGTCTGGAATAGAAGTTACAAAGGTTGTAGAAAACAATATAGTAATTTCAATTAATTTCCGTAGGAAATCATAGGTGACTATGAAAATCAACAATAATTGGGAGATTCTCCATCTTTTCCACTACTGAGGAAGCGTCGCGTCCCCCAAACCTCCTCAGAATGATTCTCATGAAATTAATCAAATCTGCTTGAATGAGATGTGTTTTTTTATTTGGAATAACTATACATCCGAGAATATATGAAGCTTCACCAGTTAAGACTTCACAAGTTAAAAGCTATTTAAAAGCTATAAAACCATGAAATTAAATATTGCTAATAAAAATCTAAAAATAAAATTTACCTTAAAAGAACAGCTACTAGCTGTGCGCTTACATAAATTGTGGGAAATTCCTCTTTCTAATATCAAGCAAGTCACAACCAATCAACCAGAAACACACTGGAAAGATGTCCGCGCTCCCGGAAGCTCTTTCCCTGGTTTAATTAGAGCCGGGACTTACCATACCAAAAGAGGTAAAGAGTTCTGGTATGTCACCAATAATAAAAATTACTTAATTATTGAGTTGAAAAACGAGGATTACCAAAGAATTATATTCACCCTTAATGAAAATAATATTTGGCAACAGCAAATAAATGACTTGCTTTCTGGTGATTAATATATCTGCCGTTAGAGTTGCGATCGCACATGAGTAGTTACAATAGCGATCACTTCTCTAGGATAGACTACGTCAACGCGAGACCTCTGACAGGGTCATGGCTAAAATTAACCACCAGCGACAGCAGGAACAATACTCACCTCATCTCCATCCTTGAGGGGTGTTGCAGCTCCATCCAAGAAGCGGATATCTTCACTATTCACGTACAAATTTAGAAAACGACGCGGTTTACCTTCCTCGTCACACAAGCGTGACTTAATACCAGGACAAGCTTGTTCTAAAGAATCTAGCAATTCGCTGATACTATTACCACTACATTCTAGAGTTGCCTGATTATTGGTAAATTTTTGAAGAGCTGTTGGAACTAGTACTTTGATGCTCATAAGAATAATATCTACAACAGACGTAACTTAAGTTAAATAAAGAAGCGAAAATTAATAAATAGATTATCAATTTTAGGAAGGTAAAATCAATAATCTTTCAGGAAATGGATTTGGGGGAACTCGATTCTGGGAGGGAATTCACCCATCCAAAGTACCCCTAGCCTTCTTTAAACTAATACCTGCTGCCATTCTAAACGTTCTAATGTACGAGAACGTTCTAAAGCTTGCTCGAAACTATCAAGTTTTGCGTCTATTGTTAAAGGTTCCCCGACTTCACCCTGTATTGCTTCTTGGGTTTTGAGTCCGTTACCTGTGATGTAAACGACAGTTTTTTCTTCTGGGTCAATTTTGCCAGCTTCTACTAGTTTTTTCAATACGGCAACAGTTGTACCACCTGCGGTTTCGGTGAAAATACCTTCGGTTTCTGCTAGTAATTTAATACCTTCGATAATTTCTGCATCGTTGACAGCTTCGATATTACCATTGGTTTTCTGTGCAATCTCAACAGCATAAATACCATCTGCTGGGTTTCCAATAGCTATAGATTTAGCGATGGTGTTTGGTTTAACTGGCTCGATGAAATCCCTTCCCTCTTTGAAAGCTTTATATATAGGCGAACATCCTTCTGCCTGTGCCCCACTAAAGCGGACTTTTTTACCTTCAACTAAACCAACTTCTACAAATTCGTTGAAACCTTTGTATATCTTAGTAAACAAGGAACCGGAAGCTAAAGGAGCAACGATATGATCTGGTAGCTCCCAACCTAGTTGTTCTGCAACTTCATAACCTAAAGTTTTAGAACCTTCTGAATAGTAAGGACGTAAGTTGATATTTACAAATCCCCAACCATGGGTATTTGCAACTTCTGAACATAGGCGGTTAACTTGGTCGTAGTTACCTTTAACTGCCATTAATGTCGGACTATAAATTAAGCTACCTAGAATTTTACCAGCTTCCAAGTCAGCAGGAATAAATACACAACAATCCAAACCCGCATGAGCCGCGATCGCAGCAGTAGAATTTGCTAAGTTACCAGTACTGGCACAGGAAACAGTAGTAAAACCAAGTTCTCTCGCACGGGTTAAAGCAACAGACACTACCCTATCTTTAAAGCTAAGGGTAGGCATATTAACCGCATCATTCTTTATATATAGATTTTTTAGACCCAAGCGACGCGCTAAACGATGGGAACGCACCAAAGGTGTCATACCAGTTCCCACATCAATTACATCATTACCTTGTACCGGCAAAAACTGACGATAGCGCCAAATAGAGTTTGGTCCAGCTTCAATAGTCTTGCGAGTAACTGTATTTCTCAGCTGACTATAGTCATACTTTACTTCCAAAGGACCAAAACACATTTCACAAACATGACTGGCTTGCAGTTCATATTCGGTACCGCATTCTTTACATTTCAAAGCTTGAAAAGAAGCTTGAGTACTTAATTCTTGATTTGCGATGGGCATCGCCTGAGTCATAGCTTTTCCTCGGTTTTCCTTTGATGCTGATTAGTCTGATAACTTAAGTTGTCGTTTGGATACTAACACGGGTAAAAATACCCGTCAAACAATCCCGACAAAAATAGTCGGGATTGTTTCTGATGTTTTTACGATGATTATGTTGCGATCGCTCATAATGAATTACATTACTTTTGCGTAAGTCCTAGTACTTTGTAATAAATATCTACGTCGATTGAGTAAGACCTGTTCTGAGAATAAAAAATATCTACAAATAATTCCTGATAGATTTTCAGAATTGAGAATAAAGGAGTATATGGAAAAATTTTAAAGTATTTTTCAGTATGCTAATTAGATTAACACTTGCATAAAACAAATATTATTGATACAAAACGTTCGCGGCCATGGGCATTGCGCGAGAAGATACAGAGGGTCGACAGGACTGGGTAAT